>DBFOUY010000246.1:0-5366 GCA_048365975.1 Eubacterium sp. | reverse complement strand
CAAAAGTTAGACAACTTTTGGAGGTGCATATTTTTTATAGAAAAAACAGGAAGAAAAAATAAAGTGTATAGTGCAGAATTCAAAATAGGTGTTATAATGGATATGCGGGAACACCATTTAGGATATCGAGAAACTGCACGAAAATATAAATTAACCATACAATCTGAAGCATAGGCAGCAAATATGGTGCAACGGTGGGAACGCATATATTTAGAAGAAGCCGAAGGTCTGATGAAAGAAAGACGAGGCAGAAAAAGTAATGGTCGTCCACCAAAGCTTGATAAAAAGGTTGACGAAGATTTAATAGCAGAAAATTAGCGTTTAAGAATGGAGATAGAATACCTAAAAAAATTGAGTGCCTTAGTTCAAGAACGGGAAGAGCGAGAAAGAAAGAGAAAACAAAAATAGTATCTGAGCTAAGGCAGAAATATCCGCTTAAAGAATTGCTAAAATTATCAGGACTTGCAAGAAGCACATATTACCACTATGTAAATCAAAAAGAAATTGACAAATATGAGCCTGAAAAAGCTGCAATTAAAGAGTTGTTAAAAAAACATAAATGCAGATATGGTTATCGAAGAATAACTATTGATTTAAGAAATATGGGCTATACAATCAACCATAAAACAGTATTGAAGTTAATGAATGAGCTTTGTTTAAAGGCTAAACAAAGAAAAAATGATAAATATCATTCATACAAAGGTGCAGTTGGTAAGGTAGCTGATAATATTCTTAAAAGAGATTTTAACTCAGATAAACCATTTGAGAAATTAACAACAGATGTTACACAGTTTAAGATAGGCAATGAAAAGGTATATTTATCATTTATGTAACAGAGAAATTGTATCCTACTCAATTTCAACAAGTCCAAACCTGCAGCAAATCAGAGATATGCTTGATGGATTATTTGATAAGCTGCCTGATAATGCAAGACCGATATTTCATTCAGACCAAGGTTGGCAGTATCAGCACGAAGAGTATCAACGGTTGCTCAAAGAACATAATATTATCCAAAGTATGTCGAGAAAAGGTAATTGTATGGATAATGGTGCAATGGAGAATTTCTTTGGCAGATTGAAAGTCGAAATGTACTACGGCGAGCAGTTTCAAACAGTTGATGAATTCATCAACTGTTTGAAAGAATACATTGATTACTACAATAACGATAGAATCATCACAAAATTAAAGATGAGCCCGGTGCAATACCGAACTCATCTTGTTGCATGTTAATATTTATTTGTCCAAACTTTGGGGTGCACTTCAAGCCTGTGTTCCTTTTTTATATTAAGTTTTATTATTTTTCTTTACCGGGGGCTCCGCAGCACTTTTTGTACTTTTTGCCTGAGCCGCATGGGCAAGGATCGTTTGGTCCAACCTTATTGCCCTTTCTGACAGGTGATGCTTTAACTGTGTCATCGCCGCCTGAAGATGTTGCTGTTACTTTTGCAACAGCCTTTCTTTCAACATCCTCACGCCTTCTCGGAATAAGTGTTAACATCATACGGACAGTGTTTTCACGGATTGTTGCTGTCATTTCGTCAAACATATCATATGATTCCATACGGAAAGCAACAACAGGGTCCTGCTGAGCGTAGGAGCGAAGGTGAATACCTTGCTTTAAATCGTCCATAGCGTCAATATGATCCATCCAGAGTGTATCAACGTTTCTGAGAAGTACCATACGCTGGAAATCGTTATACATATCGTCGCCGAGCATTTCTCTCTTTTCAGCGAGGTGCTGATGACCTCTGTCTGTAAGTGTTTCTATAACATCGTCAACCTCTACAGTGTTGATGTCCTCAAAGTCCTCAGCGGTTGTTAACCAGCCGAGATATTTTTCTCTGAGTCCGTTAATGTTCCAGTCATCCTTTTTGTCGCCTGCAAGATAGTTTTTAACATTTTCTTCAATGTTAGTATCCAGCATTTTGAGAATGGTGTCATTCAGATCCATACCGTCAAGCACCTGATTTCTCTGCTTGTATATAAGCTCTCTCTGCTTATTCATAACATCGTCATACTGGAGGGTATTTTTACGGATACCGAAGTTTCTGCCCTCAACCTTTTTCTGTGATGACTCAACGGTTTTTGAAATCATTTTTGATTCGATAGGCATATCCTCATCCTGAGTAAGTCTGCCCATCATCATCTGCATTCTTTCACCACCGAACAGACGCATAAGGTCATCTTCACAAGAGAGATAGAACTGGCTTTCACCCGGGTCACCCTGTCTGCCTGAACGACCACGAAGCTGATTGTCAATACGACGTGAATCGTGACGCTCTGTTCCGAGAATGAACAGACCGCCTGCCTCACGCACCTTGTCAGCCTCTTCCTTGATTTCGTCTTTATATTTAGCCTCAAGCTCCTGGAAGGTTTTTCTTGCATTAATGATTTCCTCATCATCTGTATCAGCAAAGCCTGTAGCCTCTGCAATCAGCTCATCTGTGAACTGCATTCTTCTCATTTCAGCCTTAGCAAGGTACTCAGCATTACCGCCGAGCATAATATCTGTACCACGTCCTGCCATATTTGTAGCGATTGTTACAGCACCGAGCTTACCTGCCTGAGCAATAATTTCAGCCTCACGCTCGTGGTTTTTAGCATTAAGTACATTATGAGGAACTCTTGCTTTTTTAAGCATTTTTGAAAGCAACTCACTCTTTTCAATACTGATTGTACCAACAAGAACAGGCTGTCCCTTTTCGTGGCATTTTTTAATCTGCTCAATTGCATTGTGGAATTTGCCCTGCTCTGTCTGGAAAATAACGTCAGGATTATCAATTCTTGCAAGAGGCTTGTTTGTAGGGATTTCAACAACATCAAGCTTATAGATTTCTGAAAATTCAGGTGCTTCTGTTGATGCTGTACCTGTCATACCTGACAGCTTGCCGTAAAGACGGAAATAGTTTTGGAATGTGATTGTTGCAAGTGTTTTGCTTTCATGCTCAACCTTAACATTTTCCTTAGCCTCAATTGCCTGGTGCAGACCCTCGTTGTAGCGTCTGCCCTCCATAATACGTCCTGTAAATTCATCAACGATTTTAACCTGACCGTCAGCTACAACGTAGTCAATATCTCTTCTCATTACACCATTAGCCTTGATAGCCTGATTGATGTGGTGAAGAAGAGTTGAGTTATCAAGCTCCATAAGGTTTTCAACGTTGAAATACTGCTCAGCTTTTTTAACACCATCCTGTGTCAGTGTAGCAGTTTTAGCCTTTTCGTCAACAATGTAGTCGCCGTCATAGGTTGATTCAGTATCCTGCTTTTCATCCATTTTGGCAACCTTAACCATCTTTAAGGTTTTGGCAAAGTTGTTAGCCTGTCTGTAAAGGTCTGTTGACTGCTCGCCCTTACCGCTGATGATAAGAGGAGTACGTGCCTCATCAATAAGGATTGAATCGACCTCGTCGACAATTGCGAATTTATGACCTCTCTGAACCTTTTCCTCCTTATACTGAACCATATTGTCACGGAGGTAGTCAAAGCCCATTTCGTTATTTGTTCCGTATGTGATGTCGGCATTGTATGCTTCACGGCGCTGTGAATTAGTCTTTTCGTGAATGATAAGACCAACCTCAAGACCGAGGAAACGGTAGAGCTTGCCCATCCATTCACTGTCACGCTTTGCAAGGTAGTCATTAACTGTTACAATATGAACACCCTCGCCGTTAAGTGCATTCAAGTATGCAGGCAGGGTAGCAACAAGAGTTTTACCTTCACCTGTTTTCATTTCGGCAATACGACCCTGATGAAGAACGATACCGCCTATAATCTGAACAGGGAAGTGCTTCATTCCGAGTACTCTCCACGCACCCTCACGGCATACTGCAAATGCTTCGGGAAGAATATCGTCAAGGGTTTCGCCATTTGCAAGTCTTTCCTTGAAAAGTACAGTCTGGTTAGCCAGCTCCTTGTCGTCCATTGCCTGATATTTGCTTTCAAGTGCAAGAACTTTATCAGCTGTCTTTTTTACCCTTTTGACCTCTTTTTTTGAATAGTCGCCGAAAAGGGCAGTCAAAAATTTATTTGCCATATATTTACACCTCAAAATAATGCTTTTAATTAACTAAAGTATATAATAACACAAAACATATATTATGTCACTAACTTTTTATTTTATTTGATTTTGCTGCCGTAAATACTTTTTATTGCAGATAAAGCACCGCCTGAAACTGCGTCTTCCGATTCATCACCGAAAACAAGAACAAGATTTTTATCACCCTGTTCAATGCCAAGGGTTATCTCAATTTCACTGCCCAGCATAGGAGCTTCTGAAATGTCCTCATTAAGCTCTGACAGCTTTCTGTCAAGAAAGTTATCATCACTGAGCTTGGCGAGGAGCTGAAAGGTTGAATAATCGCTTTTCAGTCTGTCTGCAAAAGCTCCTGCGGCCTCGTACAAATCCTTGTTTAAGATTTTAACGGTCACCTTCTTGTTTTCAATGTCGATATTTGTTACCTCGTAGCTGAGATTGGCAAATATTGCCTTGCCTAAATCTGAAAACTGCTGATGCTTTTCTGCATATCCCATTATTATGGAAAGTGTCGGTGAATCAACATATTTCTTTAACTCGTCTGTATTGAATCCTTTAAGTGCCTCAAAGGATTTGTCAACTGTTTTTGTAATGTTATCCTCGGTCATTTCATTGCTTGTTGATGAGCAGGCTGTAAAGCACAAAAGCATTATTAAGGTGCAAAGTGCTGCGCTTATAATTTTTTTCATAAATATAGTACTCCTTTTCTGAATTTACTGCATATGCATATTATTATATATAATTATAAACTTTTTGGCAATAATTTTTAAAAATATTATAAAAAAATTGCATATTGTAATCATATGTGGTATAATCCATTAAACTGGCTACATTATGTAGTTCTTTATCAGATTGAATCGATTATAGGGTGTTCATATGAATCCCGTTGTTTTTATTTATTAAGGATGTTATGAATGAAGGATAAATTAAAGAAGTATCTCAGACCTACAAAATTCAAAAGATTATTTGATATAGTGGTGTCTTTTTTTGCGTTGATTTTTCTGTCACCGCTGTTTCTTGTTATTTGCATTGCTAATCTGCTTACACCGAATACGAGTGTTTTCTTTTCTCACGAAAGAAGGGGAAGAAGGGGAAAGCCTTTCAGAATATATAAATTTCAGACAATGAAAAATAATACGCCTAATGTTGCAACAGGGCAGCTTGAAAACCCTGAGCAGTATATAACAAAGGTAGGCAAGTTTTTGCGCAAAACAAGCCTTGATGAGCTGCCGCAGCTCTGGAATATTTTAAAAGGCGATATGAGCTTTGTTGGTCCTCGTCCTCTGATTTCATCTGAGATGAGGGCACACCGTTTCAGGCTTGAAATCAG
>DBFOUY010000245.1:0-23201 GCA_048365975.1 Eubacterium sp. | reverse complement strand
TGTTATACCAAGCAGATTAGCAACAGTCTGTGTATAAGCATAGTCTGCTGCATCCTGTAAAAACGCATCAATTGCACTGTAATCATAAGAAGCATCTGTAAAATTAAGTACAGCAAGGTTTGTTCCGTCTGTCTGTCTTAATACCTGATCACGAAGATTATTATTCGTGATGTAACCACTGCTCTGGAAAGAGCCGTCCTTCATTGCAATCGGAGTACCGGTTGCTGATAAATAATTACTGTATATACCAACACGAAGCTTGTTTGTATAGTCATAATTTGCAGTCTTTGAAGAAAGAATCATACCAAAATAATCAGATACATATGTTGCCTGAACATTTTCTGGTATAGCAACACTGATTTCAGCACCGAATCCATCGTTCATATTCAGGACGCCGTCTCTGAAGAGCTGACCTTCGTAACCACGGCATGTCATAAGAACAGATGCAATATTCTTCATTGAAGCATCATCAAAGAGCTTTGAGCTGTCAAGATAATTTTCAGGGAGCTGAGATTCAACAATTTTGTTTAAGTCATCAATATTGTTAATCTTATCACTGTACTTGATTGCAAGACCTTTTACAATATCATTCTCGTAGCTTGGAAGGATATCGCTGAGCATTGCAGCATCTGTGATTGCGAATAAAGAGCCTTTAAAGTAATATGACATTTCAGGGTCAACAGTACCTTCGTCATCTACTATTGCAAACATATCAGCAATCATATCAACTGTTGTTTCTGCAGGGTCTAATCCGTATAAAGCAGAGCAGTAGTAAATTATAATCTGCTCTCTGTAGTTATCAACAGTAAGCGGAGTAGGGATTGTAACAGCTTCACTAAGAGGAGCGCCGTTCAGACCTAATATGTCCATATCACTGCTGTACTTGATTTCTGCACCGGTGGAATTGATTAAATTGAAATATGTCTGAACATATTTGAGATCTTTTCCTAAACCATAGCAGTAATAAGTCAGTTCTGCAAAATCAGTGATTTTATAGTTAACATTATAGGCTTCAAGCTCTGTATTTTTTTCAGCATACAGTGCTTCTAAAGCTGCACGCTCTTCAGCAGTTGTGTTTGCATTCATAAACTCATCTGTGTAGAAGCTCTTAAGTCCGTGAAGGTTAGTTGCAGTATAATCAACGCCGTCACCTTCAATTGTGTTCACAAAACTGTTATGCAGTTTTTTTACTAATTCTTCAGTGTCATCAACAAATTCAATATTGGCAATCGGTTTAAGAATGTTATACCATTCTGTCAATGTATCTCTTGTTGATTGGCTGAGGTCTTTATTTGCTCTGTTGTCATCACAGAGTGCATAAAGTGTGTAGAAATCGAGAGCGCCATCTCTCTGCAGATAGTCGTAGTAGCTTGGGTCTTTCGGATGACCGCCGCCTACTCTGTCGGCATAGTCTGACTGACTTTCTTTAGCAAGTGCACCGATAAGTGTCGGCTGCAATGCCTGCAGAACATCAGTGAGTGTGGCTTTGTCCACGATTTCTGCTTTTTCTTTGTCGGTAAGCTTGTCATAGGTCTTACCATAATCTTTGGCGTACTTCTGGAATACACCATCGCCAACGAGTCCGATATTATTAATTAATAACTCGGGCAGCAGTTCGTCAGCTAAGTCATTTAGAGTGTCAAATGCTTCGTCAGCACCGCACTTGGTTGACCAGATGCTGTCATTTTTTTCAGCAGCAAAAGCTGTGAAACCGACAGAGCAGGTGGTAACAACCATTACTACAGCTAAGAAAAAGCTGAGTATTTTTTTGCTCGTTCTCATAACTCTTCTCTCCTTTACATAGTATTCAACGAACTTGTTATTTGAAATTATACACTGCATATTGTGGTTTGCCGAAAAATGTTGTTCACAATTCTGTAACAAATTGTGAATTTTTAGGCATAACTATACACGCGTGTAAAATCAAATACAATATATTTATACCAAATAATAAAGCGCAAGTCAACACTTTTTTAATAAATTTGAACAAATTGTTAACAAAAACCTAAAAATTACATATTTTGTCATTTTTACAACTTTTTTGCATAATGATAAATTGTTGTAAAATATCGGGGGTGAATATTACATTCTTTTGTAAAGCAAACAGCTTTACACGACGAAAAAACTTGTAAAGTGAATTTACTTAACATCATAAATTCAATGCCCAAAAAAACTGTAAAATATTAACAATATGATAATTATTTGTAAAAAAAATGTTAATTTTTTAACCGCGTTAACAAAAAAACGACTGCATTTTTGGACAAATTAACGAATTTGTACTTTAAGTATTTAATTTATTGACATTCTCATCCTTTTATGTGATAATTATCGTGTGATGGAGGCGTCTATATAGCTTTCGGGGATGTTGCGAATATTCAGCTTTTCAGCTACACTCTAATTCGGATTGTCCGATGGTCAGAGAGTGTTATATTTGTGTCAATCCTGATGGTAAAAATAATTAGACACCGCATTCAGAAAACTAAAATTTAGGAGGTAATTATTTGATGCAAAATAAAGTCAAAAAGTTTTCTCACAAACTGCTTGCTTTGTTTATGGCTATCGTTATGCTTTTGACATGCTTCTCCGGTGCGTTAAGTGCGTTTGCTGCTAACTCAGATCAAACAAAATATGTTGACGGCGATGTTGAGTACAACAATCTTGCATGGAATGTATTGTCAGATGAGCAGTTAGCTACTGCGATTCTTGATTTCGCAGACAGTCAGCTTCCTGCACTGAAAGCAATGGAAGGCGACATTCATAATATGCTTGACGGCATGAGTGTTTCTGTTCTTAAAATATACCATAGTATGGAAAACAGGCAGATTACAGTTAAAGCACTTGGTATTACACTTGCTACAATCACACTTAAACTCGGTAGTGTTGATGAGTTGATTGAGACAATTAATAGTGTGCAGGGTGTACTTTCAGGTGGTTTAATGGATACAGCTCAGAATCTTGGTATTGACCTTGGTGCTGTTTTTGCTCTTGATTTAAGTGCATTGGATGGAATGAGAAGAAACAATTCTACATCCTGTGACATCGTAAGAGCTGTTCTGGGCATGATCTATGACAACAATGATACGATTTTTGGAAGAATTCTCAGAGGTGAGTTCTCACTCGGCGTTGTTGATGGTGCACTTAATGTATATAAGCTCATCGGTGATTTTGTTGGTCTTGATGCGGAAACAGTTAAAGCTGACCCTGTTTACAATATTGTTAAATCATTACTGTTCAATTATACAGAATGGTTTACAGATCAGGAAATCGAAGATTACAACAGCGGAGCAAAGACATTCATTTTTGATGAAGTTCTTCTTGATAAACTGACAGCAGAGCTTCTTACAAAAATCAGCGTTCTTGTTACATATGATGAAAGTAAAAATGATTCATCTGCAACACGTTATGCTAAGATTAAGACTTATATGGATGAAAACAGCTGTAACTATGCTACAGCAGCTGCTGCTCTTGGTTACGACCCTAATATTGTATATTCAGATGAGTTTGTATCAAGCTCAGGCGTATATCAAAATGTATTATTATTAGCTTATGGTTCTCCTGACGAAAACGGTCTTGCTACTGCTAAGACGGAAACAGTAAGACTGAGCAATACTGACAGCTTATTTGAGTTTGGTTATCAGGCACTTAAATTTGCTTGGCCTACAGTTCTCAAGGATACAGTAAAGCTTATCCATGTTAATAATGATGTGGACCGTGGTCATGGTTCAAACTTCGATAATGAGTTCTTCTACTGGATGAACAATCAGAATCGCTGGAACAGTGCTGACGTTGCAAGCAACTATGCAATGAGCAATGTTACAGAATGGGCTAATGCTGTATATAAGGATTATGATGCTGCAGATGCAGACGAATTCCTTGGCTGGGTTAGACACAATTATGAGTTTGATCGTACTAAGGTTGAAAATGCAAAGGGCAACTGGCAGGATATTGATGCTACAACATTATTCAATAAGCTGAGATACAGCCCGCTTGCTGATTATGCATTTGACATGCAGACAGGTCCTATCAATCTGTATTTCATGCAGACAGGCACACCAAACCTTGACAAGTTCTTTGACGAGAGCTATTCAAACTACAGCTCATTGGTTGCTGGTTTAAATGACTGTCTTGTTGCTGCGGTTAAGGATTTCTTCCCTCAGCGTGACAATATCTATGTAAATGAGAAAGCAGATGCAGAATATCCTGTATTAAATCTGACAAACGATATTCCTGAGATTAATTCAGGAACTGTTAAGGGTATTGCTTCAACACTTGTAAACAATACATTAGATGTTATTCAGTATGTTGCAGATACAACCGATCAGAACATTCTTGGCGGATTTACAGGCGGTGCTCTTTCAGAGCAGAATCTTGAAGAGGCTATGCTTCCTCTGCTTATTGCTTGTATCGGTCAGATCTGGTTCAACGGCAATGGCAAACTTGAAGACATAATCCACACAGAGGATTGGGATGCTTGTAAGGACGCTGAAGGCGTTGCTTACTTAGCACTTAAAGAGTACTTATCATATGTAATTCCTAATAAGGATTACAGTGTACTTGCTTCTAAGGATGCTGATGGTAAATATGATGTTACATTAGAAGGTACTATCCTTCCAATGGCTCGTGATGCTATCATCTATGTAATTGAACCATATGTTCCTGTAACAACAAAGGACGGCAAGCCTTATAAAGCTGAAGAGGGTTCAACTGTTGACACTACAACAAGTGTATTTGATCTCTTCAATTCAGTAGTTTGCTATTATGCAGACAGCTATGACTTCACAAATTCTAACAGAAACGGTGAAAGAGCACTTTCTGCTGCACCTCTCTTTGGTCTTTGTGATAATAACGCAAACAGTACAGTTAACAGATCAAACGATCTCTGGACTAATTTGGATGTAATTGCTAACAAGCTTCTCCCATTACTCGGTGAATTACAGGGTAACGGTAAGGGTAACTTTGATTCAGAGTCACTTATTATGGGTGATATCGTAAATGGTTTCCTTGAAATCGGAGCACAGCACAGCAATACAAATCTCTATGGTGTATCTAACTTCATCTATAGATTACTTACATTCATTTCAGGTGATCCGATTCAGAAGACACCTGTAGTACACACAATTTATGACTTCCTTGCAGATGTATTCAATGCATTGTTCGGTCCTCGCTATGACGGACAGATATATGTACCGATTCCTGAGAGAAGTGCAGATCAGGCAAATCCATTTGATGATTTGTTCAAGAAAGTTTCTCTTGCCGGTACAAGCAAGGAAAATCCGGGCGCAGTTCAGAAGCTTATAAACAACTTTGTTGAGTTCTCAGGTTATGGTACAAATGGTACTCATACATATCCTGATTCAATTCTTCCTGGTTTAACATTCGCAGTTTCTGCAGTTAACAGCTTCTTTAACTTCCTTCCTTTCATTGGCGAGCATAACCTTCAGTTGGCTACAGCTGAAATGAAGGATGACGTATTCCAGGGTTGCGTATCAGGTAATGCATATGCATCTGAGGCAACAATCACTAACAATGCAACCGGTATTAACAGTGCTTATCTCAATGGCAGAACTGGCAAGGTTGACCAGATGTCACGTTACTACATTCAGGTAACTTCTACTGATATTACCGGAAGCAGTAAAGAAGCAACAATCGGAACAGCACCTTCAACTCTTATTGCTCCGGGTGAGTCAGTTACAGTTTCTACAAATTCAGCATTTGCACCTGATGACAACAATTCATCTTCATATGTAATCACATTCACATATAATGTATGTCTTGCTGATGGTACTGTAATTCATAAAGATTTGAAGGCTACCACATATCAGTATTTAACTGGTGCAAAGGGCTGGCGTGACACTGTATACAGTGTATGGCATGACTGGGAAGAGTCAAGACCATATACCGGTTATTATTTAGACCCGAAATTCGAGTCAAATAATGCAGGTGCAAGTATGTCTTCAGATGGTTATACAGCATACACTACTCCTACATTTGCTGCAACCGGCGGTTCTGCAAATAAGCTTTCAGTTGGTTACCCTGGTGAAATCGTTCTTTCAACAGATAATCTTAATGCTGTTAATGATTTCGGTGTAAGAATCAGAAATATCAGATGGGGTCTTAGCGGTACATCTCGTGCAGTTGACGGTATCTACTATTATGATACTGAGCCGATTATCAACTCAGCTGATGGTTCAACATTCACACCGGGTTCAGGTAATGCCGTTCCTGTATTCGACAGAGCAACAGGTGCTATTCTTAATCTCGAGAAATATGATATTTCACTTGATAACGGCAGTACTTGGGAATTTATCGGTTTAACATCTGAAGAAACTGACGCTAAGCTTGCAGAGCTTCAGAAGAACGGAACAGACATTACAAATGCAACAACAAGAACTCATATTGTTTATACATTTGATCAGCTTAAGGCTTCAAGTGCTCTTGCTGCATATCATCAGAACGAGATTGGTCAGTTTGAGAACATCTATCTTAAGAACGGTTCAGGAGAATTCGCTTATAGCACTCTCCTTGGAAAGATTTCTGTTCGTGGTCCTATTGACGGTTTCTATTTCAATCCTGTTAAATACGAAATTCCTGCGAACTCATCTCTTTATTTCCATTTCTTAAATTATGATGGAGAAACAGAGGTTTCTTACACAGATAAGACAGCAAACGTTTGCTTCTATAACAGCACACTGTCTGCTACTGCTCAGATCAGATTTGTTATCTGCGGTAATGAGAATGCATCAAACGTTACTGATAGAATTAATTCCGTAGAAAAGACAATCTCTAACTATAAGCAAGAAGACTTTAATAACGGAACTGCTACATATAACTTTATTCAGCAGGCAATTATTAAGGGTCTTGCTTCAACAGCACTTCCGATTACACCGGACACAGCTTCAAAGCTTTCAGACGTTGTTGAATACACTTATGTAACAGCTGATTCAACATCAACAACCGGTGACAATGCTTATACTCCGCTTACAACAGAGGATTATAACAAGTTATCAGATGAAGTTAAGGCTATGCTTTATTTCAATGATGGTAAGTATTATTTCAATGCTGACCATACACAGCCTGTTTACTCCAATATTCCGTTAACATCAGGCAGCGGTACTGATTCAGCAGGTATTCCTGTTGAGGCAGTAACTGATGAAAACAATATTGTCACATATAAGGTTTCCAACACACCTAAGATGGCAACTCAGTGGGTAACATCAGGTATTTACAGTGAATATCCTTGCCAGATCAGCACTGGTTCACAGGCTGTTGACGGTCAGGACAGACCAATCTACGAGCAGATTCAGTGGTCATACTACAATGCTGATGGTAGAAAGGTTAGCTCAACAAGCTCATGGGTTATCAAGGTTCCGGATATGTCCAACCAGTTGGTAGCTCCTACAGAAGCTAAGGATACTCGTGGTATCTATACACAGTGTCTTGATTTACTTGACTATACAACTACTCAGGTAATCGAAAAGGATCTTAAGACTGATATTGCATCAAAACTTCTTGATAATGTATCACTCGTTAGAGAAGGTCTTAACGAAAAGAACTTTGACATCGTTACTTTCAATGCTATGAACTCAATGGCTAAGGATATTGAAGGTAAGTACAGAGTTGAGGTTTCTTATACTGATGCTTTAGGTGAAACTGTAAATGAAAGTCTTTCATATACAGATTATGCAAGAAGAATCGGTAATGGTGCTGAATTTGACAGTGCTAAGGTTACATCTACACTTTCATCAACACAGGTTGACGAGTATTTGAGATTATTCAATATTTATCTCGCTAATGTTGTTGAGCGTGGTTACTTAGGTGACAGACTTGAGGAAGAAATCCTCTGCGCATCAGGTAACACATATGATAAGATGACTGCAACTCCTGCAGTTTATAACGAGGATGGAACACTTGCTTCTGCTGCTAATGTAGCAAAGAACGGTATGGCATCTGACCCAAGATTTGGTGATTGGGATGCTGACGGCAACCTCGTTAATGATGGTACATGGTCAGATGCAAGCTGGAATGTATATATTGAAAAGCTTGCAACTGCTGTAAACAGAGCTACTCTTGGTAACAGCAGTGATTATCCTGCTAACAACAGCATTTACAACCCTGAGGCTGATTATGAGGCTTGCGTAACAAGAGTTTATGATGCTGATACTCAGCTCCAGATGGCAGAGCTTGCACTTACTCCGCTTGAGTCTGTTCAGGTTACTGTTGCTGATGTTCCTGGTGCAGTTGTTACTATTAATGGTAATGTTGTTACAGGCTCAGCTTCTTATGAGGTTGGCACATCAATCAAGGTTGAGGTTGCTGCTGCTGACGGTTATATCTATCAGCATATGCTTGTAAACGGCAATAAGGAATTCAGAAATCCATATACAATTGACATCAAGTCAGGTATGGATGCTATCACAATCGTTCCTGTTGTTGAGGCTGATGAGCCGGCAGGCTTTAACGTAAGCGCTTCACTTGTTGTTGCTAAGAATGGTAAGGGTGCAACAGATAATAAGGGTGTTAACGGTGATTACACTGTAACCATCAAGGATGGTGACACTGTTGTTGCAACTGACACATTTGCATTAACTAAGGATGCAAACACATTTACATTTGAGAATATTCCATCAGGTACATATACAGTTGTTATTGAATCTTCAGCTTCTGTTGTACGTAATGATATTACTCTTGTAGTTAATGATGCAGATGTTTCAGGTACTTCAATTCCAATTATTGCTTGCGATTTCTTAAAAGATGGTGATATTACAATTTCAGACGTTGGTTACGTATATCAGAACCTGGCTAAGGATGCTCCTGTATACGATTTAAATGCTGACGGCGATATTACTATTGTTGATGTTGGTATTGTTTATGCATGTATTGGTAGAAGTGATTTAGCACCTATAACATTACAGTAATCAGCATATTATAATGCTATCCGTTGCGGTGGGGGCAACCCTGCCGCTTCGGTAAATTAATTTGACAATTATAAAATGAAAATATATTTTTATTTGGCACTTGTTTTTTGACATCATATTTTTAACATTTTCTTGTTTGGATATTTACTGAGATATCGGAAAAGTCATAATAACTAATGGTGCTTGGACGTGTAAATCGAAAGTACAAAAGAGTAATTCCTTAAATACTCGAATGTTACGGAGGTAATAATGGTTAAGTATGCAAAAAAGCATTCACTTTTAATCTGTACTGTTATGGCTTCAGCAATAATGGCTGCAGTAATTGCAATGCTTACATTTTTAGCACCCGACACTGCTTTTGCGGCAGAGCTTGGTGCAGAAACTCCGGAGATATATTGTATTTATTCTAAGAATAATGAAGAAGTTGACGGCAACAAATTAACTGCCGGAACTTATGATGTTAGTTTTTGTATCAAAAATGTAGAGAGTATTTCCACTCTGCAGTTTACAGCTTCCTATGATTCATCAGTTACAATTGACAGCAAATTACTTTCATTAATAAGTGATAGTCAGGCTGATATCACATCAATGGGTCCTGTAATAGATAATTCCAATGGGAACCTTGTATTAGGCTTTGTTTCAGATAATGCAAATTATTCAAATATAAATCCTGAAGAACAGGTTCTTGCAACAATGTCAGTTACTTTTGCAGCTGACTGCGATGCGGCTGATGTTTTTGTGACATCAGTAAATCCGCACCATACCTTTGCTCAGGTTAACTATGAGGATGGTTATGCAAATGAGTATTCTCTTGTTTCTAACGAAGATGCTGCGGATTATAATGGGGTGCTATACCCAATGGCTTGTGACATAACTCCGTCTAATGGTCACAGTGTAAACTGTTCATTGATTTCAATGAAAAATAATAGAGGTGCAACAGATAATAATGTACCTTATGGTAGTTATACCATCAAAGTTTACGATACTCCTGATATGGAGTTGACGGAGCCTATAAAGACAATCACATCAGTATATACTGCAAAAACTGCAGATACTGATGCTTCAAATCTATTTACTATTGATGCCCTACCTGTGGGTACATACTATGTTTCAATCTCGTCAGATTACTCCTTAACCCGTAATGATATAGTTATCACTATGGGAGAAGAGGATATCAATGATGTAACTATTCCTATTATTTCATGCGATTTTTACAATGATGGTGATATTACCGTTGCTGATGTTGGTGAAGTTTATAGTATGCTGTCAAAGGATTCACCCGCATTTGATTTAAATTGTGATGGTGATGTTACTATTGTTGATGTTGGTATTGCTTATTCCTGTATAGGTAGCAAGCCATATAATGGATTTGAAATAAAATAATATGGAGGTAATTTTAGTGAACAAAACTTTTAAAAGAGTTCTTGCTTCAATGCTTGCAATTCTTATGATTATTTGTTCAATGCCATTTACTGCTCTTGCTGCAGAGACTAACAGAAAATGGTGGATTGACGATGGTCTCACTCTTGATCAGATTACATCTGAGCCTGAGTATATCGGAAGCAACAGCGATGAAACAAATGATAATCATCCTTATGGTTCTAATGAGTTTGCTATTGGTGGTGTATTTACTTCTTGGGAAGAAGTATATGACGAAGATCTTCGTGATAACTATAAACCGGTTTATGGTCTGACTGTATCAGATATCGGTACAAAGGGTGATTATGCTGATATCAGCGTTAAGCAGTTTGATTATTACACATATGATGAAACAAAGACATTTGAGAATTCTAAAGCAAATATGTTGGACCCGGATGCAACATTAAAGGCTGGCCAGAGAATCGCTATTACTATGGAAACAGGCGGCTTTGATATTCTCAATGCACTTCAGTTAGTAGGTGAATATGATGAAACAGCTTTAACTGCTGGTTATTATGCATCAGCTCTTGCTCCTGATGCAAAAAGAGATACTGCATGGAAGAAAATATCTGCTGAAGGAACAGCTTCTTATGCATGGCAAACTGGTAATGCTCTTTACAATACAATGACTAAAACAGTTATTGGCTATGATGGTTATTCTGCTTTCGGCGGTGAATGGAAAATCTGTGCATTCAACCCATTGTTTACTAAAGGCGGTAACGAATATAGCAGTTACGTTGGTAATGCAAGCGAAAGAAGCTTCCAGGGTCAGTATGGTATCGTAATCGGTACAGTTTTCTTTGAAGTACAGAAAGACTGTAAGCTTAAGGATGTATTTTTCCTTAATGACACAACAGGCGGATGTATCGTAATGCCTTATCATCCTAACTGGGTTGCTCCTGAAAATGGCGGAGATGGCAAATCTTTAGCTTCTATCGGCGATAGCGAAAGAACATTCGCTAACTTAGCTGTAGTTTGGACAAATCCAAATGGCGGCGGTTCAGAAGAGTGCACACACGCTAACACAACTGAGACTAAGGAAGTAACAACTGCAGCTACTTGTGAAACAGCTGGTGTTGAGACTGTTACAGTAACATGCAACGACTGCGGTGAGGTTGTTAGCACTTCAACAAATGAAATTGCTGCACTTGGTCACTCATACACAGGTGCACTTGCTCCTGCAGGTGCAACACAGCACACTGTAGCTTGTGTTAACGGCTGCGGTACAACAGAAACTGTTGATTGTACATTCACAGTAGTTGACCATAAGGACGCTACTGTAACTGAAGAAGGTTATGACAAGTTCGCTTGTGCTTGTGGAAACACTTACACAACTGTTATTGATAAGCTCACTTGTGAGCATGCAAACACAACAGAGACTAAGGAAGTAACTAAGGAAGCTACCTGCACAGAAACAGGTATCGAGGTTGTTACAGTAACATGTAATGACTGTGGCAAGGTTGTAAGCACAACTGAAAATACTATTGCTATGCTTCCTCATACAGAGAAGACTGTTCCTGGTAAGGCTGCTACATGTACTGAAACTGGTTTAACAGACGGTAAGGTTTGTGAGGTTTGCGATACAGTTCTTGTAGAGCAGACAGTAATCGATATGATTCCTCATACAGAGGTTGAAATTCCTGCAGTTGCTGCTACCTGCACAGATGGTGGTAAGACAGCAGGCGTTAAGTGCTCAGTTTGTGATACTATCATCACAGCTCCTCAGGATACAGATGCTCTTGGTCATGACTATGTTGAGGTTCCTGGCTCAGCTGTAGCTCCTACAGTAGACGCTGCTGGTAAGAAGGCAGATCAGAAGTGCACACGTTGTGACGATGTAATCGTTGGTGAGTCTATTCCTGCTCTTGCAAGCTATGTAATCACTGTTGAAGCAACAGACCTTGGTACTATTACTCTTAACGGTGCAGATGTAACTGACGGTGCTGCTGTTAAGGTTGAGGCTGGTTCAACTGTAACTCTTACAGCAGAAGCAGTTGAAGGCGCTAAGTTCTTAGGCTGGACAGCTAACGGTTTAACAACTGTTTCAAATGATCCTACATTCACAACTGTTGCTCTTGCTAACGTAACTTATGCTCCTGTATTTGAAAAGGCAATAGCTGAAGACTTTACAGTTGTATTTGCTGATTCATTCGGCAACATTGTAAGCACTCAGCATGTAACAAGCGGTGCTGAGATTGTTATTCCTGAGGCTCCTGCTCGTTCAGGTTATGTTGCAGCTACTGATAACGGCTGGACAATGACTAACGAGGAGATTAAGGCTCTCACATCAGCTGCAACAATCATTGCTGTTTATGAGCTTGCTGAGAACGAGGGTTACACTGTAACAGCTAACGGTGCAACAATCACAGTTGATGGCACTGAAACAGCAGATGTTGCTACAGGCATTGCTTACGATACACTTGTAACTGTATACAAGGAAGGCGCTAAGGGTTGGTCTGTAAACGGCGTAACAGTTGCTTACGGTGATACTTATAGCTTCTATGTTGGTAAGGATATTGAGGTTGTTGCTGTAATGGATGCTGTAACAGCAGTTCCTATGGTAGCAAACGTTGGTGTTAACGAAGTTGGTACTGCAGGTAGAATCCAGGCTCAGTTCATTGCTACACGTACAATGGCTGATGGTTATACCTACATTGATTCAGGTTTCGTTTATGGTAAGGGCGATCTTGGTGAGATCACTCTGTTTGATGTTGATGGTTCAGCTGTAAAGGCTGCTTACACAAAGACAGCTTCAGAGCAGTTCTCAGTAACATATGGTCTTTCAGCTCAGACAGGCACCGTTACTGCTCGTGCATTCATTGCTTATGCAAATGCAGATGGTGAAGTTACTGTAGCTTACGCTGCTCCAATGACCTATACTTACTAATTAAGTAATAGATTGGAGGATTATTCAATGAAAGAATTATACACAAAGCCTATGGCTGAAGTTGAAGAGTTCAAGACAGTAGATGTTATCACTACTTCTGGTATTGAAGATATACCAGGCGGTTGGGACTAATCATTAGTTTTAAACTCGGGGGGCGGAGCAATCCGCCCCTTTTTCCTGTTTGTTTTTAAATAAGTGCACTTGTGCATAAAGAAAACCCACGTCCTAAGACGTGGGTTAAACTATTTGTTGTATTCAGTCGTTTATTCTAAAACATCGTTATAAATATAGTCAATGAGCTTTTGTTTGTTATTATCAACATTAATGCTTATAACACTGTTTCCGCTGATTGTTGCGTATTCCCAGGTTCCCTCAAACGGCACCTTAGCCTGCTTGATGTCATTACCAAGACAAGGTACAGCACTTAAAGCAAGGTTTCTTAGCTCGCCCTTTGTTAAATCAGTTTCAATATACGGTGCACTCTTGTAAGCCATATTAAGCAGTGTGAATGGGTTTGAGTGCTTTGCATTATTCAGAATTGCACTCATAACAGTTCGCTGTCTTTCAGTTCTGACAAAGTCAGTGTCAATTTTTCTTATTCTGCAGTAGGCAAGTGCCTGCTCACCGCTAAGCTTGTACTTTCCTGATTCAAGCACAACATCGCCGTATCGGTATGGATGATTTGTTACCTCCTTAGCCTCTGCCTCAGTAACATCCACCTCCACACCGCCAAGGCTGTCAACAAGCACCTTGAACATCTCAAAGTCAACCACTGCGTAGCCGTCAATTTCAACACCGAAATTGTACTCTATTGCATCAACTACACCCTCATAACCGCCTGACGAGCAAGCTGCATTAAGTCGCTGATTGTAGCCTAATGTCGGGATGTATACCCATGTGTCACGCAAAAATGATGTCAGCTTTATAGTGCGGTGTTTCATATCAACAGATACGAGCATCATTGTGTCTGACCTTGTTTCGTTTGCATTTTCACCTGCACGAGCATCAACACCAAGCAGAAGAATGTTTTTAACCATTGCACTGCTTTCAAGCTCTGCTGCTGATACATATGAATTTTCTTTTTTATCATTATAGGTAATTTTGCCCATAATTGCTGAAAGTGTTCCGACTACAGCAAGAATTATTGCAAGAATTACTGCAAGAATAATAGTAATAACACGTTTCTTTTTTGACTTGATAAGATGAAATTGCTTTTTCGGCTTTTTGCCGTCGCCTGTATTTTTCTGTTCATTCCTTCTCGGGGGTGCAGGCGGTGCAAAATCTCTCATGGTTTCGCTCTGAAATCTCTGCACAGGTGGCGGAGGAGGAGAGTAATTATTTTGCGGCTGCTCAATATCGCAGGGATTTATTCCTCTTTTCACCTGATTGTCCCTTACAATATTCTGCTCACGACTGTTGAAATTCAGGTCAATGGGTGAGTAGCTGTAATAGTTTTCCTCTGTAGGGACAGTTCTGTCCCTGCGGTCATTATTGTTTCTGAAATCCTCATCATCAAAGCGAGGCATAGTATCACCTTCTTTATAAATAAAATTTTACTATATATTAATCTTTTTTTCAACTAAGATTTTATAAAAGTTCTTTACGAATTAATAAAAAATATTGACAATTTGCATTAATTTATTTTACAATATAAAGTATGAGCCGACGAGGCAATCGCGTACTGCTTTGCAGTATGAGGAAAGTCCGAGCAGCACAGAGCAGGATAACGGCTAACGGCCGCCGAGGGTGACCTTAGGGAAAGTGCAACAGAAATAAACCGCCTGTTTTTCAGGTAAGGATGGAAAGGCGAGGTAAGAGCTCACCGAGGGGGTGGTAACATCCCTTGCCATGTAAACCCTATCCGCTGCAACATCGACTAAAGGGCTGTTTGCTCGACACATAACTTTAAAGGATGGCTGGAGCGCAGCAGCAATGCTGCGTCGAGATAGATGATTGCCCACGACAGAACTCGGCTTATTGTCGGCTCATTATTTTTTGATTTATTTTACACGAGGTAATATTTATGTTGGTTAATATGCGTGACCTGTTGGCGGATGCTCAGTCAGGTGACTATGCAGTCGGTTCATTTTCAGTTGCTAATATGGAGATGGTGCTTGGTGTTCTGCAGGCTGCTAAGGAGCTTAATGCACCTGTTATTCTGCAGATTGCCGAGGTAAGGTTAAAGCAGAGTCCGTTGGAGCTTATTGGCCCGCTTATGGTTGCTGCTGCTGAAAATGCAGATACTCCTGTGGCTGTTCACTTTGACCACGGCAAAACTCTTGAAAAGATTTCTCAGGCACTTGATCTTGGCTTTACATCAGTAATGTTTGACGGTTCACATCTTCCTCTTGATGAAAATATTGAAATGACTAAAAAGGTCATTACTATGGCTGAGGAATATGATGCTTCGGTTGAAGCTGAAATCGGATGCGTCGGCGGCAGTGAGGACGGCTCTGAGGATATCGCAATCAATTGTACAAAGCCTGAGGATGCTGTTCGATTTGAGGAAGAAACAGGTGTTGATGCACTTGCAATCGCAATCGGCAATGCTCACGGTAATTATAAGAGCACACCAAAGCTCAGATTTGACATTCTTGAGGAGGTTGAAAAAAACACCGACCTGCCATTAGTTTTGCATGGCGGCACAGGTATTACTCCCGATGATTTTGTAAAGTGCTCGCATACTGGTATCAAAAAAATAAATATTGCAACTGCAACCTTTGATATGGTTGAAAATACTGTTTGCAGGTGCTATAATAATGACAGCATAAAGGGTTACTATGATTTGCAGGCTGCCGAGGTGCAGGGTGCTTATGAAAATGCTAAAAAGCACATTCTGATTTTCGGCAGTGACAATAAAGCGTAACTTAATTGAAGGGGTAAAATTATGAATTATATTACATTTGATATGTCAAAGCCTTTGGATTTCATTCCAATCGGCAGAATTGCTATTGACTTTAATCCGACAGATATGTATATGCCGCTTAGCGAGTCATCAAACTTTAACAAATACGTTGGCGGCTCACCTGCAAATATTGCCGTGGGTCTTGCTCGCCTTGGTTGCAAGGTTGGCTTCTGTGGCTGTGTAAGCAATGACCAGTTCGGTGATTTTGTTGTTAATTATTTTGATAAAGAGGGTATTGACACAAGTCAGATTACAAGAGCAAAGAACGGCGAGTGCCTTGGCTTGACTTTTACTGAAATTCTTTCTAAGGAAGAGTCATCAATTTTAATGTATCGTGACAATGTTGCTGATTTCTGTATGGCTCCTGAGGATATTAAGGAGGAGTATATTGCATCAGCAAAGGCTATTGTTATCAGTGGTACTGCACTTGCTAAATCTCCGTCACGTGAGGCTTGCCTTAAAGCAATGATGCTTGCTAAAAAGAATAATGTAAGAATTATTTTTGATATTGACTACCGTGAATACACATGGACATCAAAGGATGAGATTGCAGTTTATTACAGTCTTGTTGCACAGAATGCCGATATTATTATGGGCTCACGTGAGGAATTTGATTTGACAGAGGGCATTGTTGGTGTTAAGGACAGCGACCCTGACTCTGCTAAATACTGGCAGTCATTCGGTGCATCAATTTGTGTAATTAAGCACGGTAAAGAGGGCTCAACTGCATATACTAATGACGGAAAGTTCTATTCAATCAAGCCGTTCCCTGCTGTTAAGCTTAAGGGATTTGGCGGCGGTGACGGATATGGCTCATCATTCCTTTACAGCCTTCTTCAGGGTAAGGAGATTATTGAGTGCCTTGAGTTTGGCTCAGCCTCAGCATCAATTCTTATTTCTGCTCATTCCTGCTCGGATGCTATGCCTTCTGCAAAGCAGGTTGAGGAATTCATTAAAAAGAGCAAGGAAGAATACGGCGAAATGGTGGCAAGAGTTTAAATTAATTTAATATATTTTTAACATTAAATTAATAGACAACTGACTATTTTGTATCTTGACTTTTTTGCCATTTTATGGTATAATAAGTGCTGTTCGAGGGAGTAGTTCCACACAGCATTTACATAGTGTGAGCTAAATCAACAGCATGCCTTTTTGGCTGGTTTAGTTTTAAAGAATGAGACTCGTACATAGTGTAATACTATGTACGGGTTTTTATTTTTACAAAATATTCAAAAGGAGTCTTTTTATGAAAGAATATTTAAAAGACAAAAGTGTTGTTTTTGATGAAATCAAGTCGGCTGAAAGCGGTCTTACTGCTGCTGAGGCGGCCTCAAGGCTTGAAAAAAACGGCAAAAACAAGTTAGCTGAGGGAAAGAAGGAAACTCTTCTTCACAAATTTTTAAGTCAGCTTGCCGACCCTATGATAATTATACTTATCGTTGCTGCCGTTATTTCTGCAATTACAGGTGCAGTAAGCGGTGAAGGCTTTACAGATGTATTTATCATTATGTTTGTTGTTCTTCTCAATGCTGTGCTTGGTGTTGTTCAGGAGCAAAAGGCTGAAAAGGCGATTGAGGCTCTGCAGGAAATTGCCGCCGCAACGTCAAAGGTTTATCGTGACGGCAGACTTGTTGATGTCAAGAGCGAGGATCTGGTTATCGGTGACGTTGTTGAGCTTGAAGCAGGTGACAGTGTTCCTGCCGACTGCCGAATTATAAGCTGTGCTTCAATGAAAATTGAAGAGGCTGCGCTTACAGGTGAGTCTGTTCCTGTCAACAAGCAGGTTGATGCTATCGACCCTCTTGGCAGTGATGATGTGCCCCTCGGTGACAGGAAAAATATGTGCTATATGGGCTCAAACGTTGTTTATGGTCATGGTAAGGCTGTTGTTGTTGCAACAGGTATGGATACTGAAATGGGTAAAATTGCCGATGCGCTTGAGCAGGCTGAGCAGGGTGATACTCCGTTGCAGCAGAAGCTCAATCAGCTTTCACGTATACTGTCAATATTAGTTTTAGGTATCTGTGTATTTATTTTCGCATTTGATATTGTTCGTTCATTAATTGTTGGTGATGCCGTTAATTTCAATACTGTTCTTGATACCTTTATGGTTGCTGTTTCACTTGCTGTTGCCGCTATTCCTGAGGGACTTGCAGCAGTTGTAACAATCGTGCTTTCAATCGGTGTTACAAAAATGAGCAAACGAAATGCTGTTATCAGGCAGCTTACTGCTGTTGAAACCCTGGGCTGTACTCAGATTATCTGCTCAGATAAAACAGGCACACTTACTCAGAACAAAATGACTGTTGTTGATTATAAGGGCAGTGATGAAAAGCTCCTTGCAACTGCAATGGCACTTTGCTGCGATGCTCAGCTTCAGGATGACGGAACAATCAAGGGCGAGCCTACAGAGGCTGCACTTGTTGCATATGCTGACAAGTTAGAGCTTCCTAAGCCTGAGCTTGAGGATGCTTTCCCAAGAGTAATGGAAGCACCATTTGATTCAATGAGAAAAATGATGTCAACCGTTCATAAAAGTGAGAATGGCTATATTCAGTATACAAAGGGTGCTCCTGACGTTGTGCTTTCAAGATGCACAACCTATTATGAAAACGGCAAGCAGCTGCCGATGACTGATGAAAAAAGAAACGAAATTCTTGCAGGCAATAAGGAAATGGCAGATAAGGCTCTGCGTGTTCTCTGCGGTGCTATGCGTATTTATAAAGATAAGCCTGAAAGCGAGGATGCTGCAGCACTTGAGCAGGAGCTTTGCTATATCGGCTTAACAGGTATGATTGACCCTGTACGTCCTGAGGTTGTTGATGCAATCAAGGAATGCCGTGCAGCAGGCATCAGACCTATTATGATAACAGGTGACCATAAGGACACTGCAGTTGCTATTGCAAAAGAGCTTGGCATTATAACTGACGAAACATCTGCAATCACAGGTGCAGAGCTTAATAAGCTCAGTGATGATGAGCTTGATAAGGAAATTGAAAAATATTCTGTTTATGCACGTGTTCAGCCTGAGCACAAGGTTAGAATTGTTAAGGCTTGGAAGGCAAAGGGCAAAATAACCGCTATGACAGGTGACGGCGTTAACGATGCTCCGTCAATCAAGAATGCTGACATCGGTGTAGGTATGGGTATAACAGGTACAGACGTTACCAAGAATGTTGCCGATATGGTGCTTGCTGATGATAACTTTGCCACTATCGTTTCAGCCGTTGAAGAGGGCAGAAGAATTTATGATAATATCCGTAATTCAATTCAGTTCCTGCTTTCATCAAATCTCAGTGAGGTTGTTACAATCTTCATTGCAACACTTATGGGCTTCACAATCTTTGAGCCTGTTCATCTGCTCTGGATTAATCTGATTACTGACTGTCTGCCTGCTCTCGCTCTTGGTCTTGAAAAGGGCGAAAGAGATATTATGAAGCGTCAGCCGAGAAATTCCAAGGACGGAATTTTTGCAGGCGGTATGGGATTTGACTGTTTGTATCAGGGTCTTATGGTAACTGTTCTTACACTCCTTGCTTATTTCTTCGGCACAAATCAGCTTGGTGTCACACTTGCTCACGGCTCAGAAGAACTTATTCATCAGAATGGTATGACAATGGCATTCTTAACACTTGCAATGGCAGAAATATTCCATTCATTCAATATGCGTTCACGCCGACAGACAATTGCAAAAATGGGCAGTGTCAACTGGTATTTGGTGGGTGCAATGGTGTTAAGCCTTGTTCTTTCAACTGTTGTTATTTATATTCCGTTCCTTGCAGAAGCATTTGACTTTGCTCACATCAGCCTGACTGAATACGCAATCTCACTTGCACTTGCAGTGTGTGTAATTCCGATTGTAGAAATCGTTAAAGCAATTCAGCGAAAGCTGAATAAATAAATCAGCAAAAGAAAACTCCTGATGTTCAACACATCAGGAGTTTTTTAGTTGTATTGATATTTAATTAAAGACCAGTGTTTTCAGCAATATATTTTCTTGCCTTAACAGCGTACTCAAAAGGATTAGCCTTTGCAGGGTCCTGCTCAGCCTCAACAACAACCCAGCCCTCATAATCATTCTCTGCAAGAATATCAAAGATAGGCTTGAAATCAACGTCGCCGTCACCGGGTACAGTGAACACACCTGCTCTTACAGCGTCGAGGAATGACATATGCTCAGGAACAACCTGATTGTTGTAAACGTCAAGGCGGACATCCTTAAGATGAACGTGCTTAACTCTGTTGATATATTTTTTAAGTACAGGAACAGGGTCAATGCCTGCAAATGTCAGATGACCTGAGTCGAAAAGAAGATAAACAAGCTCAGGGTCTGTAAGCTCCATAAGCTTATCAATCTCCTCAACAGTCTGCACACCTGTGCCCATATGATGGTGAACAGTGAAGAACATACCCTTGCTCTTTGCATAAGCACCCATTTCATTAAAGCCCTTTGCAACGATTTCCCACTCTTCGTCAGTGTAGTATGGCTTTTCGTCAAGGATAGATTTGTCAAGACAGCCCTGAATTGAATTGCCCTGCTCAGATGCACCGATAACCTTTGCACCGAGCTTGTGGAGCTTGTCGCAGTGAGCCTTGAATGCCTCAATAGTTTCCTCATAAGGCTTTGATGTTAAGAATGATGAGAACCATGCATTGCAAATCTGAAGTCCTCTTATGTCAAGATAAGGCTTTAATACGTCAGGGTCAGCAGGGTATTTATTGCCGATTTCAGAGCCTTTAAAGCCTGCAAGTGCCATTTCACTTATGCACTGCTCAAATGTATTTTCTGCACCGAGGTCAGGCATATCGTCATTAGTCCAGCCGATTGGTGCAATAGCTAATTTTACTTTGTTTGAATCAAGCATTTTATATTTAACCTTTCAAAGATTTTTTATAAAGATACAATATTAATAATCAAAAGTATCCCTGATATGTGCCTGCATATCCTCATATGCTGCTGCAACTGTTTTGCTCTCTGATACCTCAGCAACACCAACTCTCCACCATGATTCAAATCCGGGAGTCATTGTCTTTGGCAGCACCTTAATATCAAACAGACAAGAAACAGTCTGTTTCTGTGCATCTGCAAGAGCAGCACGAAGTTCGTCAGAGGTGCGGCAGGTATATGCCTTGCAGCCGTAGCCCTCAGCGATTTTTGCAAAGTCAGGGTCAATTTCAGCACCATCAAGCATACCTGTAACAGGGTTTCTTGCTCTGAATACTGTACCGAAGGTGTCAGTGCCCTGATTGTTCTGAAGATTTTCAATACATCCCCAGCCCATATTGTCAAACAGGCAGACATTAATTTTAAGTCCTTCCTGCAAAGCTGTGTAAAGTTCGCTGTGACCCATAAGGAATGAGCCGTCACCGCAGAAGGTGTAAACCTGTGAATCAGGTTTAGCTAATTTTGCACCAAGTGCACCGTTAACCTCATAGCCCATATTAGAATAGCCGTATTCCATATGATATGTGCCTCTGTCCTTTGGTCTGAACAGTCTTTGCATATCACCGGGCAGTGAGCCTGCTGAGCCGAGAGCGATGGCATCATCCTCCATAAACTCGTTAATTATACCAAGAGCGAGCGTCTGATTAAGTCCGCCCTCAAGCTCTGTTGAATAATACTCGTCAACAATAGCATCCCATTCGGTCTTAGCTGCTGAAATTTCGTCAGCATAAGCTGATTTATAACCATCGCAGGAGTCAATGAGAGCGGTAACAGCCTCTTTTGCATCTGCAATGATTGCTTCGGCATCCATTTTAAATGCATCAAATGGGCAGACATTAATGCCAAGCACTTTTCTGTTTTGATTGAACAGCCATTTTGATGCTGTTGTAAAGTCGGTGAAACGTGTGCCTACACCGATAATCAAATCTGCATCTCTTCCGATAACGTTTGCAGCCTTGCCGCCTGTTACACCGATACCGCCTAGATTAAGCGGATGTTTCCAGTCGATAATACCCTTTCCAGCCTGTGTTTCAGCAATAGGGATGTCGTATTTTTCAGCAAATTCCAAAAGCTCTTTTTCAGCACCGCTGTATCTTACACCGCCGCCGCAAACAATAAGAGGCTTTTTAGCTTCTTTAATTAGTGCAGTTGCTCTTTCAAGCTGCGATTTTGATATAGGGCGTCTGTCCATATGCCATACTCTTTTAGCAAGGAAATGCTCAGGGTAATCATAAGCCTCACCCTCAACATCCTGCGGCATAGCAAGGCATACTGCGCCTGTGTCAGCAGGGTCTGTTAAAACACGCATTGCGTTGATTGCAGCAGTCATCAACTGCTCAGGTCTTGAAATTCTGTCAAAATAATGGCATACACCCTTGAATGCATCAGTAACTGTTCTGCCGTAGTTGTCAAAGAATTCAGCCTGCTGTAAAACAGGGTCAGGCTGACGGCAAGCGAATGTGTCACCCGGCAAAACAAGAAGAGGTATTCTGTTTGCTGTGGCACAGCCGCAGGCAGTTACCATATTTGTTGCACCGGGTCCGATTGATGAAACACAGGGAATAATAGCCTTTCTGTCCATCTGCTTGGCATATGCAATAGCGGCAAGAGCCATATTCTGCTCGTTTTTGCCCTGATAGAATTTCAGGTTATGTCCGCCCTGCTCTAAAGCCTGACCGACACCGACTACACAGCCGTGACCGAATATGCCGAAGATGCCCTCAACAAATTTTGTTTCAACACCGTCACATTCAATATATTGATTGTCAAGGAACTTAACCAGTGCCTGTGACATTGTAAGTCTGATTCGTTTCATAATTAAGCCTCGATTTCAGATAATTTAACAGGTCTGTTTTCAGCAACAGATTTTTTAGCAGCAAGACCAAGACGAAGAGCCTCAAGGCCATCATAAACAGTAGTCTTAGTAGCCTTATCATTGATTACGCAGTCGATGAACTCTGTCATTTCGTCTGTAAATGACTGCATATATCTCTCAAGGAAGAAATAAAGCGGTTTGTCAGTTGTTGCACCGTTTTCATCCATAAATTCAACATGGGTAGGAGTATCATTTGCAGCACTTGCCTGACCCTTTTTGCCGAATACCTCAAGTCTTTGGTCATAACCATAAGC
>DBFOUY010000244.1:0-3180 GCA_048365975.1 Eubacterium sp. | reverse complement strand
CAGCAGAACAGGAAGAAAGCCTTTTATCCTTTATGCAAAGTGATAGCGTCTATCAGAAATACCGTGACGAGGTTATCATACTGCTGGGGACAGGGCTTAGGATTTCCGAACTCTGCGGATTGACTGAAACCGACCTTGATTTTGAAAACAGGATAATCAATGTAGACCACCAGCTTTTACGGAGCGCAGAAACAGGCTACTACATAGAGAAGCCCAAAACGCAGAGCGGTATCAGGCAAATTCCAATGAGTGAAAAAGTGTATGAAGCGTTGGGGCGCGTGTTGGAGAACCGCAAAGGAACGAAGCAGATCACCATTGACGGTTACAGCAATTTCCTTTTCCTCAACCGGGACGGTTGCCCGAAAACGAATGTGAATTATGCTACCATGTTTCGGGGGCTTGCAAAGAAGTACAACAAGACCCATGAGGAAGCCTTACCCAAAGTAATGACACCCCACACCCTACGCCATACATTTTGTACCAACTTAGCTAATGCCGGAATGAACCCGAAAGCGTTACAGTACATCATGGGACACTCTAACATCACCATGACGCTGAACTACTACGCACACGCTACATTCGCTTCCGCAAAGGCTGAAATGGAACGGCTGATTGCATAGCCGCAGACGGATTTACTACTTCTTTTACTACCATTGAGAGGGAAAACCTAAGAGGTTATGAGGGTATATAAGAACTTCTCCCCATATCTAAAATGCCGGGAAAGCCCGAAAATACGGGCTATACCGACATATAAGAACTTCTAAAGAGATAATCTAAATTCACCATAAATTTTAAGTTAATAAATATTAAAATTATTTACCTGTACTTTACAAAACCGACAAAATATATTAAAATATTAAAAAAAGCAAAAGGAGGAATATATTTATGTTTAAATTTAAAAGACTATTGTCTTTTGCAATAGCTGTGGTTATGTGTATAGGATCTTTTGGTATTTTAACTTATGCAGAAACAAGTGTAGTATTAAAGAATAATACATGGGTTATGTCTGCTAATAGTGACAAAACAAGTCATATGGCAGATTTTGAATGGAATAATCTCTCAATTTCTGCTACATCTGCAAAGACAGCAAATTTTGATGGTACTTATTTAAAGCTTCAGGGCGGAGCTAATAAAGTGTCATTTAAAGTTGCTAGTTCTTGTACTATTACTGTAACAGTAAAGAGCAATAAAACAACAGAGGACAGAGGTCTTTCTATTACAAATAGTAAGGGCGAAAAACTTGGCAGTATTGTTGCACCTATGTCAGGTGATAATACAGACAGTGTAAATTATGATGGTTATGGAGAAGAAATTGCTTTAACTCCTACAGGCGGTGGTGTTAGTATTAAGTCAATTTCTGTTATATATGACCATGTAAATAATCTTAAAGGTGACATTAACGGTGATGGGAATATAAATCAGATTGATGCCAGTCTCCTTTTAAGATATATTATGGGCAAGGACAACATAACCGATTCAATTAAGCTTTCATCAGCAAATGGCAACAATGACGGTGAAATTAATATTTTAGATGCAAATTGGATATTAAATCATGTTTATGAGGTTTCTACAGAAACGACAACAATACAAGTTATTGATACTTCTGATGGTAAGGAAGTAAAAAGCTATGATGAGTTAACTGCTGCTCTTTCTTCTGCAAATGCAAAGGCTTATGTAATGAATGATATTGAAATGGGAAATATACTTCAGCTTACTAAGGGCGGTCAGTCTATTATTGGTGTTCCTGATGAAAATGGTGTTTTACCTGTACTGAATTTTGAAAATATGACGGGTAAAAATGATATTGTTAATCAGACATCATCAGATAGTGATGTTGGACTTAGAATAAGAAGTGGTGACAATGTAATTAAAAATGTTATTATTGAAAAGGCACATGACAATGGTATTCAGATTAAGGGAACAGAGGCAACAGGTAACTTAATTGAAAATTGTATTGTGAGATATAATAATGATAGTGGTATTCAGGTTACAGGTGGTGCTTGTGGCAATATATTAAGAGGTGTCTACAGCTATAGGAATTGTGATGTATACACACTTGGTAGTAATGCTGATGGTTTTGCTATTAAGCTTAGTGCCGGTCCTTTGTTAACTACTGATTCTACTGTAATGGATACATACAAGAATGTTTGTATTGATTGTTATGCGTGGGAAAATGGCGATGATGGCTGGGACAGTTTTGACTATCCTCTTGAACAGCAAAGTGCAGATTTCCAGACAGATGGAGGTCGTTGGACTTATAGAAATGATTATGAAAATTGTATGTGTTGGAGTAATGGTACACCTGCCAACTGTTTAGGATATAATGATTATGTAAATGGTCTTACTCTTGATGAGAATTTACCATTTATAATGAGGTTTAAAAAGATAAATCCAACAGCTTATGAATCCTTTGTTACACAGTATAACAATGGAAGTCTTTGTTCAAGGGCTGCTTCGTCAAGTACTTATTATGGTAAGCTGGATTCATTGTTTGGAACTATTCCAACTTCAAAGGGGAATTTGGCTCCTAGCGCTATTGCATCAAGCGCTAATTGGGGAGGTAATCCTAATGGTTTTAAGCTTGGCAGTAAGTATACTCAATCAAATTCTGAGAGATATATGACAAACTGTATTGCTTTTGACCATGAATCCAATGGTTTTGATAAAAATAATTCAGGAGCAAAGATTTGGGCTGAAAATTGTATTTCATTTAGTAATAAGATTAATTATCATCTTGCAGGTTATACAGCTTATAAGTGGACTAATGTATATGGATGGTCAGGTACTACATCAAATAATAAACCTACTGCTGCTAGTGGTGTAACAATTTCAATAAATGGTGGTGCTGATAAGGAAAATGAAATAAGAGCTGCTGCAGACAGAATTATTAAATATGCTAACAACAACAAAGTAGTTTACTCAAATGTTTTTGAAACTGTATTTTAAATAATGTCAGGTGCTTTGGCTTTGCCTTAGCACCTATTTTTATATAAGTTATTGTATTTTTATAAAAATAGGATATACTGTTTTATATACAGAACATAGCGGCTGTTTCCTTTGTTGGTTATATTTTAGCAGGCTTTATGCAGTCAGTTTTAGTATTGACTATATCAATAGCTATACTTCTTGCAGCACTCATTATTTATAAGAATATATTTTGTAGAGATTAGTAAAGGGAAT
>DBFOUY010000243.1:0-28981 GCA_048365975.1 Eubacterium sp. | reverse complement strand
AATTGGCAGGCTTATCTACAATATTAAGCATTTCCTTTGGTACTGCCTTTGAAGCAGGGAGAACTCTTGTACCCATACCTGCTGCAGGGATTATCGCCTTTTTTACTTTCATAATTAATTCCTCCTGAAATTTAATTTATATTCTTGAAATTATTGATGTTATTAACTCAATTGCGAGGTATGCCGCAACCGGAGAGAATATACTCGTTCCGCCAAGCTTGCTTAAATACAGCTTTCTCATATCAGACTGACTAAGCTCTGTCTGTTGCACAAACATACTGTTCTGCATAAAGCTTCCGCCGTCTGCAAGATTTTCGTCAACCTTTCTGACTACATTCAGAACCTTTGACCTGTAAAAGTGGTCTGCAAACAATGCAACAACTATGCCTATAACAACTGTTACCGCACCGAGCATTAAATACATCGGCATAATTGCCTCTGTAAGTTTCATAAGTTCTTCTGGCGGATTAGAAGTCAAAGCGAGTATTTCCTCAGGGGTCTTTGAGTGTGACATTACAAAATTCATAAACGCACTGGTTTTTTCTATATAAAGACCGCTTATAATCAGATTTGCAATCAGACCTGCCGCTAATGCAACAATACCCTCTTTATACATTTTTCTGAAAAACAGATAGTACGGACCGAAAATAAATCCTGCCCAATTCCATGAAACTTTTTTATTTTTAACAAACTTCGGCAGAAATCTTGCTGTATTTGTTTTTACTGTTATTGCCACATCCTCGGCACTTACACCATCAATTGTGGTATCACTGTCAGCATATTTGCCTGCATTGTCTGAAAATCCTGTATCAATAACAGGGCTTATTTTTTCATAAACAGGGTTTAACTGTCTTTCACCGCAATGGCTGCAGAACGGAGCTGATTTGTCAATCTCTGCACCGCAGGACCTGCAAAGTGTTTTTGCATTGCTGTTTCTCTGCTCAGGCTGTTTTTCGTCTGAATCAATGTCAGTCTGCTGAGTGGTCTGTGCCTTTTTCTCAGCACGGTAATCAAATCCATCCTTGTGCTTATCCTTATTGGCACAGTGACCAAGCTGATTATAGCACTCTCTGTGGTGAGGTGTTGCACAATGTGGACATATTACTATATCATCACTTTCATTGAAAAGTTTGTCGCAAACAGGACACTTTTCATCATTGTGAAAAATCATTTCATTACCCTTTCGCTATTAAATTTAGAAATATTATACAATAAGTTAGCATAATAAATCAATGATTAAATTAAAATATTATTAACTGTTTTTAAATATTGCATTATTTGAAGAATTTGTATATAATAATGTGATATTAATAAATAATTTGTACGGAGAAATAATATGATTGAGTATGAGGAATTAAAACAGAGATTAACGGGTTCTGAAAAAACAATCACAAACTTAAAAGAGGCACTTGCTATTGACAGCCTGATTAAAGAAATTGCTGACCTTGAGGAGCTTAGTGCAGCACCTGATTTCTGGGATGATATGGAAAAAAGCCAGAAAACAATGCAGAAAATCGGTTCCCTTAAAGCTAAGGTTGCATCATATGAAAATGTAAAAAACGATTATGAGGACGCACTTGTTATGATAGAGCTTGCTGACGAGGAGGAGGATGCTGACCTTCTTGAGGACTGCACAGCCTCTGTAAATGACATTGAAAGCAGACTTGAAAGCCTGACACTGTCAACACTTTTAAGCGGTGAATTCGATAACAAGAACGCACTACTCACCTTCCACGCAGGTGCAGGCGGAACAGAAGCACAGGACTGGGCTGAAATGCTTTTCAGAATGTACAACCGCTGGGGCGAAAGACACGGCTACAAGGTTTCAACTCTTGATTATCTTGACGGTGACGTTGCAGGTGTGAAGAGTGCAACAATACTTGTTGAGGGTGAAAATGCCTATGGCTACTTAAAGGGAGAAATGGGTATTCACAGACTTGTAAGAGTATCACCCTTCGACTCATCAGGAAGACGCCACACATCATTTGCTTCACTTGAGGTTATGCCTGAAATTGATGACGATGTCAATGTTGAAATCCGTGAAGAGGATATAAAAATGGATGTTTACAGAGCATCAGGCGCAGGCGGTCAGAAGGTTAACAAAACCTCATCTGCCGTTCGTCTTACCCACGTTCCTACAGGCATTGTAGTATCCTGTCAGATTGAGCGAAGCCAGCACCAGAACCGTGAGGTTGCAATGCGTATGCTCAAATCAAAGCTTGTCGAAATCAAGGAAAGAGAAAATCTTGAAAGAATTGAGGATATCAAGGGCGACCAGAAGGAAATTGCCTGGGGCAGTCAGATTCGTTCATATGTCTTTATGCCTTACACAATGGCTAAGGACCACAGAACAGGCTATGAAATGGGCAACATCACCGCTGTTATGGACGGTGACCTTGACGGCTTCATAAATGCATATTTAAAAATGAAATCCGTTGAAGGAGCTGAAAATCAATAATGTTGTTTCTGGATGGCATTGCAACACCATCAGGCTTTACCATAAGGCTTATTATAGCTATTGTTCTGGGACTCATTGTCGGGCTTGAAAGACAATGGACCAGACATCAGGCAGGAATACTGACTAATGTTATTGTGTGCGTCGGTGCTTATGCTTATACTGCATTTTCATACATCACAGCCGACAGCTTGGTTGACAGAACAAGAATTGCTGCACAGGTTGTCTGCGGTATCGGCTTTCTCGGTGCAGGTCTGATTATCCGTGACGGAACAAACATACGTGGTCTGTCTACCGCAGCAACAATTTGGGCAACTGCTGCAATCGGTATTTTATGCACTGTTGATGATATTTTTTATTCAGTAATAGTTGCTGTTGCTATTGTCTTTCTGCATCTCATTCTGCATCCTTTGTCATCGCTTATTGATAAAAAGCGTCATTATAATAAGGATAAAGAAAAAAGCCGAAATATTGAATGCCTTTATAAATTTTCAATAAACTGTATTGAGGATTTTGAAATTGACATACGCTCCCATTTAATAAAAACCATCAGGGATAAAAACGGTGTTCTGCTGCACAATCTTGAAAGCATCGGCTCAGAGGATGACAACAAAATCAAAATACGTGCATACATCACAACAGTAAAAAGAAATGACGATTTGATTGAAAGCATTATGGCAAGCATTGCCAGAGATGAAGGCATTATTTCTGCAGGCTGGAAAATCAACAATTAATTACCACAAATATAAAACTCCCCTTTGACAATAATAAGTCAAGGGGGAATTTTTATGAAAAAAATAATTATTGCAGCTATGTGTGCAGTACTCCTTTTAGCAGGCTGCTCTGCAAACAAAGAGGAGGCTACAACACAGCCTGAATCAAAGCCGTCTGAAAGCGGAACAAACGTTGCAGAAACAACAGTCGAAGCAACAGGTGTCGGCAACAAGTTTTACAGCACAGAAAAAGTAGTCTGGGGACCGGGACGTGCAGACAATCATCAGCGTCCGACTGACCCTGTTAATCTTCAGGAAAGCTATGGTGACCTTGGAAGTCAGTTCATTATGAGCGATGACAAATTCATTTGTCTTACCTTTGATGAGGGCTATGAAAACGGCTACACACCATCTATTCTTGACACCTTAAAGGAAAAAGGAGTAAAGGCAATTTTCTTTGTAACCTATGATTTTGTCAAGGATAATCCTGACCTTGTTGAGCGTATGATTGATGAGGGGCACATTATCGGAAACCACACTTACCGTCATTACACAATGGACGAGGTAAGTGAAGCAGATGCAACCGAGGAAATAGTATTTCTTGACAAATATATGAAGGAAAACTTCAAATACCGTATGACACTGTTCAGATTTCCTAAGGGTGAATTCAGCGAAAACACACTTGCACTTGCAAACAGCCTTGGCTACAAAAGCATTTTCTGGTCCTTCGCATATGCAGACTGGGATGCAGAAAATCCTGCTGACAAGGAGGAAGCCTTCAGCACCATCACCTCACATACACACAATGGTGAAATAATGCTTCTTCACGCAGTAAGTCAGACAAATGCTGAAATTTTAGGTGATGTAATCGACGAGGTCAGAAATCAGGGCTATGAATTTACAGTAGAGGTCTGATATTAAAATCCGATAAATTATTTTAAAATTTTTTATTAATTTTGTGATTTGCTATTGTTATCACTTTCGCTATATTATATAATAAGATTAATATTATATATAATGGATTAATTTGCAGATTTTTAAGACAATCCATTTTGAAAGTGAGATTTTTAACTATGCTTTTTTCACGAGATATTGGTATTGATTTAGGCACTTCAAATACTCTGGTATCTGACAGAAAAGGTCGGATTTTAATAAATGAGCCAAGCGTTGTGGCAGTTGACGTAAAAACAAAAAGGGTTGTTGCCACAGGCAATCAGGCAAAGCAGATGATTGGCAGAACACCGGGTTCAATGGTTGCGGTTAAGCCTTTGAACTACGGTGTTATCGCCGATTTTGATATGACCTCAGATATGCTCAGAAGCTTTATTTACCGCTCCAGCAAAAGAAATCTTTTTACAAGAACAAGGGTTGTAATTTCAATCCCAAGCAATGTTACAGAGGTTGAAAGACGTGCTGTTGAGGATGCCGTGCGTTCAGCAGGTGCACAGGATGTTGAGCTTATTGAGGAGTCAATGGCTGCCGCACTGGGTGCAGGACTGCCCGTTTTTGAGGCAACAGGCTCAATGGTTGTGAATATCGGCGGCGGCACCTGCGATGTTGCCGTGCTCAGCCTTGGCGGAATTGCCGCAAGCAAAAGTATTAAGGTCGGCGGTGACGCCTTTGATGAGGCAATTGCATTACATATGAAGGACAAGCACGAGCTTCTTATTGGCAGCAATACAGCCGAGGACATCAAGCTGAAAATCGGCTCAGCAAACATTTATGACGGCGAAGCTGCTATGGAGGTTAAGGGCAGAAACCTCACAAACGGACTGCCTAAGAGCGTTGAAATCACATCGGCAGAAATCCGTGAGGTTTTGAGAGTGCCTGTTAATGACATTTTAAACGCAATCAAAGAAACACTTGAGGTAACACTGCCTGAGCTTGCAGCAGATATTATTGACAAGGGCATTTATCTGACAGGCGGTGCAAGCCAGCTAAGAGGACTTGCAGACCTTATTTCAAAGGAAACAGGTATAGCAGTCCATATTCCTGAAAGACCAACCGAATGTGTGGCACTCGGTACATCAATCAAACTCAGAAGGGCTATGTGATTATGAAACACGTATTTAAAAGCTCCGCCTTTAAAATAACCGCTGCTGTTATCGGTCTGCTGCTTGCGGGTATGTTTATTTGTGCCGTTAATGGTCACAGTGAAAGTGCACATTCAACAGTTATAGGCACTGTTTTCACACCTGCCCACTGGGTTGCAGATAAAATTTCAGACGTTATAGGCAGGGTTACTGACAATGCCAAGGGCGATGCTGAATATGACAAAAAAATTGACGAGCTGCAAAATCAGCTCGGTGAGCTTCAGAATCAGCTTTCAGATTACGAAAATCTTAAGGAGCAAAATGAGCTTTACAAGGAAGCACTTGAGCTTAAGGAAGAAAACAGCGATTTTGAATTTACCGAAGCAAGTGTTACAGGCAGGGACAGTGCAAACCCATACTGCACATTTACTATTAATAAAGGCACTCTCAACGACGTTAATGACGGCTATGCGGTAGTTTATGGCAAATACCTTGTGGGTGTTGTTAAAAAAGCTTATCCAACATACAGCGTTGTAAGCACGATTATTGACCCTGATTTCAGTGTATCAGCCTTTGACATAAATACAAAAGAGCTGAGCTATGTTACAGGCGATGCAAAGCTTGCGGAAAAAGGAAACTGCAAATTTGAAAATCTTGACTCAGCAACAAAAATTACATACGGCTCAATCATAACAACAGCAGGTGTCAGCGGCACAATACCAAGGGGTATTGTTATAGGAACTGTCAGAGAAATCAATGACGAAGCGACTAATATCTCAACCTACGCTGTAATTGAGCCTGGCACTGATATTAAGAAAATTGACAAATGTCTTGTGCTCACTAATTACAGCATAGAGAGTGAGGGCAACTGATGGATTTAACAAGAAAGCAAAGAACAACAAAGTATATTTGCTGCTGTCTTTTAATTCTGCTTGCTGATCTGCTGCAGAATGTTTCGGGACTGCTGCCTGAAATTTTCGGTGCAAGATGCTTTCTCATTATCCCTGCCGTTGTAATTCTTTCACTCGGCGAGGACGAGCTTACGGCTTCACTGCTCGGATTATTTGCAGGCTTTCTGTGGGATATGTCATCAGCGGTGCATATGGGCTTCAACTGCATCTTTTTCGCTGTCATATGCTTTATTTGCGCAGCACTTGTAAATCATCTGATACGTGACACTTTTATTACTAATATGTTCCTTTCAATAACAGCAATAATTCTGTACTGCCTTACCTACTGGCTTTGCTTTATTGTAATAAAAGGCGTTGAGGGCGGCGAAGGCACAATATACAACTTTTATCTGCCTTGTGCAGTCTACACAGCAGCAATCACACCGATTGTATTTATAATTTATAAACCAATTAAGAAGAAACTCAAAAAACAAAAATACGAAAAATAAAAAGTAAAGGAGGTCTAATATGAAAAGCAGATTTAAAAGCAGCAGAAGCATTATAGCAGTTGTGCTTATGCTTGCAGTAGTATTCGGCTTTGCTTGTGACCTCTTTGTCATTCAGATTCGTGACAACAAAAAATATTTAGAGCAGAACAGCGGTGCAAAAACATATGTTGTGCCCATTGAGCCTGCACGTGGTGAAATTGTTGACCGAAACGGCAACACCCTTGTTACAAACAGACAGGGCAACTCTATTGTTCTGAATGCCGTTTATTTCCCTGACGGTGAAAACAATGAGCAAAGAAATTTAATCATATATAACCTTATAAGGCTGTTTGAAAAAAACAAAGAGGAATATGTTCAGAATCTTCCGCTCAGATATAACCGAAACGGTGATATTGAGTTTTATGGTGAGGAAAAGGATATTGACACTATGAAAAGTGCCGATATGCTTAATCTTCAGCACTATGCCACTGCACAGAACTGTTATGATGCAGTTATTGAAAAATATGAGATTGAGGGCTATGAAAAGGAAATGACCCTTAAAATCGCCAACATCAGGTATGAGCTTACAAAGCTGCTGTTCTCATATGAAAACCCTGTAACAATAGCTGATGATGTCAGCAATGAAACTGTAGCACAGATAAAAGAGGACAAGACCTCATATGTGGGTGCAGATGTTAAGGTTGTTGCCTATCGTGAATATGTTGACTCAACAATTGCACCCCACATTCTCGGCACAGTCAGAAAAATCAATGCTGAGGAATATGCTGAAAACAAGGACAAGGGCTACTCAATAACCGACCAGATTGGTGAATCGGGTATTGAGCAGGCTATGGAAAGTGAGCTTAAGGGCAAACCGGGCGAGCTTACTATAACAATTGATAAAAACGGCAACACTACAGAAGAGGTAACAAAAAAGCCTGTTCAGGGCAACACAGTAGTTCTGACTATTGACAGGGATTTACAGGTGCTTTCACAAAACAAACTCAGTGAGGTCTGCAATAAGGTTGATTCATATTCATCTGCAGGCGCAGTAGTTGTTGAGGACTGCAACAGCGGTGAGGTCTATGCTGCCGCATCCTACCCGACATTCGATTTGAAAGATTACTATGATAAATATGACGAGCTTTCTAAGGACAGAAGAAATCCGTTATGGAACAGATTTGCTCTTGGTACATATGCACCCGGCTCAACCTTCAAGCCTGTAACAGCCTGTGCTGCACTTGAAGAGGGAATAATTGATGCAAACACCACTCACACCTGTGCTGGTGAACAGATATTTTTCGGTCATCCCTTTAAATGCCTTCACAGTAATGCACACGGAACAGAAAATGTTAAATATGCTCTTAAAGATTCCTGCAATATGTTTTTCTATAACGTAGCACTTGATACAGGAATAAATAAAATTGACGAATATGCAGACGCTTTCGGTCTGGGTCAGAAAACAGGTGTTGAAATAGCCGAATCAAAGGGTGTTCTTTCCTCCCCTGAAAACAGAGAAAAAGCAGGCGGTATGTGGCTGATTGGTGACACAATGCTCACCGCCATCGGTATGAGTGATAACCTTTTCACTCCCCTTCAGCTTGCAAACTACTGTTCAACACTGGCAAACGGCGGCACAAGATATGAAATGAGATTTGTTAAATCTGTTATTTCAGGCTCAACAGGTGTTGTTAATGATAAAAACAGCAAGGTTGCTGAAAGCCTTGATTTGAGCGAATCAACACTTAACACTGTGTATGAGGGTATGCGAATGGTAGCTACCAGTGCAGGACCGAGTGAAATTTTTAATCAGTTAGACACTCCTGTTGCCTGCAAAACAGGTACATCTGAGGTAACTGTAAATGGTGTAAAGAGAAATAACGGTTTTCTTATCACATATGCACCATACAAAAACCCTGAAATTTCCGTTTCATCTGTTGTTGAGCTTGCAGGCTCAGGTAGTGAAACCGCAGAAATAACATCGGAAATCATAAAATACTGGTATCAGAATAATACCGACGCCAAAACTAATCAGAAGGTCGGAAATATTTTATACTGATGTACAAATAATTATTGAACAGCCTGATAATTTATGTTAATATATAAAATAAGATTTTTAAGATGATAAATTATATTCTTTATAAAGGAGGTATCATCTATGAATATAGCACTTATAGCACACGATGCGAAAAAGGAACTCCTGGTACAGTTCTGCATAGCTTACTGCGGAATAATCTGCCGCCACGATGTTTGTGCAACAGGTACAACAGGCAAGCTGGTAAGCGAAGCAACAGGCTTGAAAATCAACTGCTTTTTAAGCGGCAGCCAGGGCGGTGGTCAGCAGATTGCCAGCCGTATTGCCTGCAATGAAATTGATCTGCTGATTTTCTTCAGAGATCCCCTTTCACCAAAGCCCCACGAGCCTAATGACAATGACCTGCTGCGCCTTTGCGACGTTCACAATATTCCGTTTGCAACAAACATTGCAACAGCAGAGGCACTTATAAGAGGTGTTGAACGAGGCGATTTTGAATGGAGAGAAATAGTTAATCCAAGATATAATCCGTCCAGATAACAAATAGTGGGTGAATGTAATGTTCACCCGATTTTGATATAGTGAGGTATACATACATGGCGTTAATAACTAAAGCTATTAAAGGAACAAAAGACGTTCTTCCTAAGGATGTCTACAAAAACCAATATATTGAAGCAACCTGCCTTGGTGTTGCAGAGCAGTTCGGATACAAAGAAATCCGCACCCCTGTTTTTGAGCATACTGAGCTTTTTCAGCGTGGTGTCGGTGACACAACAGACGTTGTTCAGAAGGAAATGTACACCTTTGACGACAAGGGCGGACGTTCAATCACATTAAGACCTGAGGGCACAGCAGGTGCTGTTCGTTCATACCTTGAAAACGGTCTTTGCAACGAGGCTCTTCCGCAGAAAGTCTGCTACAAAACCTCCTGCTACAGATATGAAAAACCGCAGGCAGGCAGACTCAGAGAGTTCCACCAGTTCGGCATTGAATGCTTCGGCAGTGCTTCACCCCTTGCAGATGCAGAAATCATAGCACTTGCAAAAGCAATTTTTGATAATTTAGAGGTTAGGGATTTAAGCCTTGAGATTAACTCAATCGGCTGCCCATCCTGCAGAGCAGAATACCACAAGGCACTTAAAGAATATTTCAGTGCAAGAAAGGACGAGCTTTGCGACACCTGCAAGGACAGACTTGACAGAAATCCTATGCGTATTCTTGACTGCAAAAGCCCTGTATGCTCTGAAATTGCAAAGGATGCACCTGTTATGCTTGACTATCTCTGTGATGAATGCAAAGAGCACTTTGAAAAGGTGCAGTCATACTTAAAGGCACAGGATATTGAATTTAATATCAATCCTAAAATCGTCAGAGGTCTTGACTACTACACCAAAACAGTATTTGAATTTGTGTCAGATTCAATCGGTGCACAGGGCACTGTATGCGGCGGCGGAAGATATGACGGACTTGTCGAAGAGCTTGGAGGTCAGAAAACAGCATCACTGGGCTTCGGTATGGGTCTTGAAAGACTTATGCTTTTAATGGAAGCACAAAACTGTCCTTTCCCTGAGCCACAGACAGCAGATTTATTTATAGTTGCACTCGGCGATAAAGCAGTGCTTAAAGCACTTGAAATTTCAAAGGATATGAGAGCTGAGGGCTTCGGCTGTCTTATGGATTTAAACCAGCGTTCAGTAAGAGCACAGATGAAATATGCTGACAAGCTCGGTGCAAAATTCAACCTTGTTATCGGTGACAACGAGGTTGAAAGCGGCAGTGCCAAGCTAAAAAATATGGCAACAGGCGAGGAAACAGATATTCAGCTTGAAACCTTTGTAAATGGTTTTTATAACATTTCACTTGCTGAGCAACTTGCCGATTTGGAAATCAACGGCGAGGAATTTGATTTCGGCACACTCTTTGGAAACGGAAATGAGGAATAATAATATGGAAACAGAAACAATAAAAGGACTAAAAAGAACTAACTACTGCGGTGAGCTCAGAATCGAGGACGCAGGCAAAGAGGTTACTCTTTTCGGCTGGTGTCAAAGACAGCGTGACCTCGGCAATCTTATATTCATTGATTTAAGGGACAGAACAGGCATTGTTCAGCTTTCCTTCAATGACACAACAGACCGTGATGTTTTTGCAAAGGCACAGACAGTAAGAAGCGAATATGTTGTTGCACTTGTGGGTACTGTTGCTGAAAGAGAAAGCAAGAACAAAGACCTTCCAACAGGTGACATTGAGATTATAGTTAAGGAATTCCGCATTATTTCAAAGGCTGAAACTCCCCCGTTTGAAATTGTCAACAGCGAAAAGGTCGGTGACGAAACAACACTTAAATACCGCTACCTTAACCTGAGAAATCAGAAGCTTACACAGAATATTTTAATGCGTCACAAGATTGCAAAAATTGCAAGAGATTATTTCTATGACAATGATTTCATTGAGATTGAAACACCGATGATGATTAAATCAACACCTGAGGGTGCAAGGGACTATGTTGTACCATCACGTGTTCATAACGGCAAATTCTATGCACTCCCGCAGTCACCTCAGATTTACAAGCAGCTCACTATGGTTGCAGGCTTTGACAGATATATTCAGCTTGCACGCTGCTTCAGAGATGAGGACCTGAGAGCAGACAGACAGCCTGAATTCACACAGATTGACCTTGAAATGAGCTTTGTTGACACTGATGACATTATGGAAATGGCAGAGGGCTTTATCACAAAGCTTATGAAAGAAACTGTTAATGTTGACATCCCTATGCCTCTGCCACGAATGACATTTGCAGAGGCTATGGAAAAATACGGTTCTGACAAGCCTGACACACGTTTTGATATGTTAATCAACGACATAACAGAATGGGCTGACAAAACAGATTTTGTTGTATTCAAAAACGCAATTGCAGATGGCGGTGCAGTTAAAGCAATAGTTGCAAAAAACAGTGCCGCTGCATATACAAGAAAGAAAATTGACAAGCTGACCGAGCACGCAAAGGGTATCGGAGCAAAGGGTCTTGCGTATATCCGCTGGGCTGATGCTGAGCCGACCTGCTCCTTCAACAAATTCTTAAAGGAAGGCGAGCTTCAGGCGCTTATCGAAGAGCTTGGTGCTGAGCAGGGCGACTGCGTATTCATCATCAGTGACAAAACAAGCTCTGCCCTTTCAATCCTCGGCTCATTAAGACTTATTATCGCTAAGGAATTAGGCATTATCCCTGAGGGCAAATGGAATTACCTGTGGATTACCGAAATGCCGTTCTTTGAGCAGGACGAGGAAACAGGTGAATGGGTTGCAATGCATCATCCGTTCACTATGCCTATGGAGGAATGCATTGAATATCTCGACACAGATAAGGGTAAAGTAAGAGCAAAGGCCTTTGACCTTGTATTAAACGGTACAGAATTATCATCAGGCTCAATGAGAATTACCGACTGTGAGCTTCAGAACAAAATGTTTGAGCTTCTCGGTATGGAGCAGGATGAAATTGACGCAAAATTCGGCTTCCTTGTAGAGGCTTACCATTACGCATCACCTCCTCACGGCGGTATGGGTATCGGTCTTGACAGACTTGCAATGATTATCTGCGGTGCAGACAGCCTGCGTGATGTAACCGCATTCCCTAAGGTACAGAATGCAAGCGAGCTTATGAGCGGTGCTCCAAGCTATATTGACGATATTCAGCTTGACGAGCTCGGTATTAATCTTGCCAAGGCGGAGGCAGATAATGAATAGCAGCTTTTTCGCAATGGTCAATCGTATGAAGCTTATCGACAGATGGGCGTTAATGCGAAACACAACAAAGGAAAATATTGCAGAGCACAGTCACAGCGTTGCAGTTATTGCCCACGCACTTGCACTTATAGGCAATAAAAAATTCGGCAAAAGCTATGATGCATCAAGGGCGGCTCTGCTCGCACTCTATCACGATACAACCGAGGTTATCACAGGCGATATGCCCACCCCCGTCAAATATTATAATGATGACATAAAAAATGTATATAAGGACATTGAGCACATTGCAGGTGAAAGGCTTCTTGATATGCTTCCTGAAGATTTCAGGGAGGATTACCGACCTTTCTTTGAGTCAGACGAAAATGACAAGGAGCTATGGGCATTAGTTAAGGCAGCCGATAAAATCAGTGCATTAATCAAATGTATTGAGGAGCACAGAATGGGCAACCTTGAATTTGAAACTGCACTCAAAGCTCAGGAGAAAAAAATCAAAAGCATTGAACTGCCTGAGGTTAAGTACTTCAGCGAGCATTTTCTCCCATCATATTACCTTACTCTTGACGAACACACAAAATAAAAAGGAGTGTACCTTATGTCTGACAGAGAAAAAATGATTGAGCTTACAAACCTTTGTATGGTTTATGATGACAACGACAATATTCTTGTGCTTGACAGGCCTGCCGGTGACTGGGCAGGTGTCACCTTCCCGGGCGGTCACGTTGAAGAGGGCGAGTCAATTATTGAATCTGTCATTCGTGAGGTTAAAGAGGAAACAGGTCTTGATATTAAATCACCAAAGCTTTGCGGATTAAAGCAATGGCAGAATGCAGATGGCTCAAGATATCTTGTTGTATTCTGCAAAGCTAATCAGTTCAGCGGTGAATTACAGTTCTCAGACGAGGGCGAGGTGTTCTGGATTAAAAGAAATGAGCTGAACAGCTATAAGCTCTCAAATGACTTTGAAGATATGATTAAGGTATTTGAGGACGACAGCCTCAGTGAATTTTATTATTATAAAGAAAACGACCGGTGGCAATATAAATTATTATAAACTAAAAGGACAGCTAAAAAGCTGTCCTTTTCACATTAATTATTCTTTTTATTAAAGCTGTCACGCAGTGCAACTGTTCTGTTAAACACAGGACAATCTTCTGTTGATGTTCTGTCCTTGCAGAAATAACCGTTTCTCATAAACTGATACTTTGCACCGACCTCACAGTCAGCAAGTGCCTTTTCAACATAACCATTCTTAACAACAAGTGAATCAGGGTTGAGATTATCTTCAAATGAGCTTACACCCTCCTCATCACTTGGGTTAGGAACATCAAAAAGTCTTTCATAAAGATTAATCTTAACAGGCACATTATCCTTTGCAGATACCCAGTGAATCGTGCCCTTAACCTTTCTTCCGTCAGGAGCATCACCGCCGAGAGTTTCAGGGTCATATGTGCAGTGAACACAGCACACCTCGCCATTTTCATCAAGGTCATAGCCTGTGCAGGTAACAAAATAAGCCTTGTAAAGTCTTACCTCATTGCCAACAAAAAGACGTCTGTATTTCTTAATAGGCTCAACCATAAAGTCATTTCTCTCAATCCACAGCTCCTTTGAAAATGGCATTACTCTTGAGCCGTATTCAGGGTGGTCAGGATGATATTCGCATTCAATATCCTCAGTCTTATCCTCAGGATAATTGTCAATAACCAGCTTAACAGGGTCAATAACTGCCATAGCTCTTGGTGAATTAGCACCAAGGTTATCACGAACGCAAGCCTCAAGCAATGCAAAATCAATAACACTGTAAGCCTTTGAAACACCTATTCTTTCACAGAAATCACGGATTGCCTCAGCAGGATAACCGCGTCTTCTCATACCGCTGATTGTCGCCATACGAGGGTCATCCCATCCGTCAACAATACCGTCCTGAACAAGCTTTAAGCACTTTCTCTTTGATGTGAGTGTGTAGTTCAGATTCATTCTTGCAAACTCAATCTGTCTTGGCTTTTCCCATTCGATAAGCTCATTTACAAACCAATCATAGAGCGGTCTGTGATTTTCAAATTCAAGTGAGCAGAGTGAATGCGTAACTCTCTCATAAGCATCACTGAGGGGATGTGCAAAGTCATACATAGGATAAACGCACCACTTGTCACCTGTTCTGTGGTGATGTGCATACATAATGCGGTAAATAATAGGGTCACGCATATTGAGGTTAGGTGATGCCATATCAATTTTTGCTCTGAGCACCATTTTACCCTCAGGGAATTCGCCCTTTGTCATACGCTCAAAAAGGTCAAGGTTTTCCTCAACAGGTCTGTCCCTGTAAGGTGAATTTTTGCCTGCCTCTGTGAGTGTACCTCTGTAAGCTCTCATTTCCTCAGGACTAAGCTCACACACAAATGCCTTGCCCTTTTTAATGAGCTTTATTGCACATTCATAAATAAAATCAAAGTAGTCACTTGCGTAATATACATTATCATAGTTAAAACCAAGCCACTTAATATCCTCTTCAATAGCTTCAACATACTCTGTATCTTCCTTGGTTGGGTTAGTATCATCAAGACGAAGATTGCAGACACCCTTATACTTATCCTTTACACCAAAGTTAATGCATATAGCCTTTGCGTGACCTATATGCAGATAACCATTCGGCTCGGGAGGAAAACGTGTCTGAATGCCCTGATACTTGCCCTCTGCAAGATCCTCATCAATAAAATCGTGTATAAAATTTGAGGCTATTTCCTTTTCCTCTTCTTTAATTATTTCTTCAGCCATTATTTCTCCTCCTTATAATATTTGACAGCATTTTCAATTCTTTTTGCAACTCTCTCACTGCCGAGCAGATTTGTAATTGAGCACAGGTCAGGTGTGTTTGTTCTGCCTGTCAGGGCAACACGGATGATTGTTGAAACATCGCCCACATGACCCTTGAAGGCATCAGGATTTTGTTTAAACTCCTTAACATTAGGAGTACAGCCCACAGGCTCGCAGATTGATTTAATCTTTTCAAACCAGGTGTCTTTGTCATCATTGACATCAACAATATCCTTATAGCGTTCTAAAACCTCAACTGCTAAAGCAGGTGTTGCGTTGCCTGCAAGCTCATAATTCTCTTTAAAGGTTTCATCATACATATAGCTGATATAATCAGGAATGTCGCTCCACTTTGCTATATCCTTTCTCGGCTTTTTATTACCACGGTCAATATTCAAGACTGCAGTTGCAAAAGCCTTGTCCTGCTCATAAAGTGAAGCAAGCTGAGTATTATATTCCTTTGCCCATTCATATGACTGGCTGAAAACCTCATCAGCAGTCATCATACTGATAACATTCTTTGAAACGTCTGTCAGCTTTGCAATATCAAACAGTGCACCTGACACAGACATCTTTTTCGGATTGAATGGGAATTTATCAAGACCCGCATCCTTGTTTGCTCTGCGCCAGTCCTCAAAATTTGAATTAGCAATAGTCATTACATATTCATTGACACTGCCCTCAGGATAACCCTGCTCAGCATAAAAGGTAACTGCTGCCTCAGGGTCTTTTCGCTTTGAAAGCTTTCTTTTGCCGCCGTTTTCTTCCTTCATTATAGGTGCAACGTGGGCATATTTAACAGGCTTGAAGCCAAGCAGCTTGAAAAGCTGTAAATGAAGCGGTACAGATGCAATCCATTCGTCACCGCGGAAAACGTGGGTTGTCCTCATAAGATGATCGTCAATTGCGTGAGCAAAATGATATGTCGGTATTCCGTCTGTTTTAAGCAGAACAACATCAATAACATTTTCAGGCATTTCAATTTTGCCCTTAATCATATCGTCAAAATAACACTTTTTAGTTATATCGCCTGGTGATTTTAAGCGGAGAGTCCACGGCATACCTGCATTTATTTTCTCATCAACCTCTTCAAAGGAAAGGTCACGGCATTTTGCATATCTGCCATAGTAGCCCTTAATATCCTCCTTTTCCTGCTGCTGTCTGATTTCATCAATCTCCTCAGCAGAGCAGAAGCAGGGGTAAGCAAGACCCTGCTCAACAAGGGATTTTGCATAGCACTGGTATATATCCTTTCTATGACTCTGATAATAAGGACCATAAGCACCGATTTCCTCATTATCACCGACAACACCCTCATCAGCATTCACACCATAAACAGAAAGACTTTTAAGCATTGAACCGATTGCTCCGTCAACCTTACGCTTCTGGTCGGTATCCTCAACACGAACATAAAATACACCGTCTGTATTTTCAGCTGTTGTGTAAGCAACAATACAGGTAAATAAATTACCAAAATGCAAAAAGCCTGTAGGACTTGGTGCAAATCGTGTTACCCTTGCACCCTCCTTCAGATTCCTTGCAGGATATAAAGCTTCATAATCCTCAGGGGTTTTATCTATATCAGGGAATAATAATTCCGCAAGTCTGTTATAATCTGTCATATTTTCTCCTAAACCTATAAAATTACAGTTTATTATCTCATATAATATGTAATTAATCAATATTTATTTCTTGAAAATATAAAAAGCATATGATAAATTATTTTGTAGGAAATGTTAAAAACTTACATTTAGTCATAAAACAGAAAGGATAAATTTTTATGGAATTACCAAATGACCCGTTTATGCTGCTCAGTGTTATCAATACCAAGCTGAGAGATTTTTACAAAAATCTTGATAATTTATGCGAGGATGCAAACATTAACAAGGAGGAGCTTTGCAAAAAGCTGAAAGCAGCAGGCTTTGAATATGATGAAAATTTAAATAAATTTTGTTAAAAGTATTGACAAATTTTTCCGTATGTGTATAATCTAAATTGTAATCATTACAAATTAGATTATGTGAGTGGTGATAAAGTGGATACAGCACAAATCAAAGAGCTGTTCAGACAAAAGGGTCTGAAAGCAACGCCACAACGAATAGCAGTATATAAATTTCTTGTGGAAAACAGAATTCACCCTGATGTTGAAACTGTTTACAGTCAGGTTATAAAAAATAACCCTTCATTTTCAAAAACAACAGTTTATAACTGCTTAAAGGATTTGTCAGGCTGTGGCTTGTTAATCCCTGTTATGATTGACAATGAGAAAATAAGATATGATGCCGACACATCATTTCACGGTCATTTTAAATGTGAAAAATGCGGCAGCATATTTGATTTCAAATGTGTCGATACTATAAATATCGGCATTGAAGGCTTTGAAATAAAGCAAAAAGATGTATATTACAGCGGTCTTTGCAATCACTGTAAAAATAAATAATTAGTTTTAAAGGAGTAATGTAAAATGGCAAAGAAGTATTTTTGTCCTGTTTGTGGCTACGAAAGTGATGAGCCAATCGAAATCTGTCCTGTTTGCGGTGCAAAAATGGAAGAGAGAAAAGAAGGTGTAACATCCTGGGCTGCTGAGCATCAGGTAGGCATCATTGATGGCGTAAGCGAAGAAATCGTTCAGGGTCTTCGTGACAATTTCAACGGAGAGTGCAGCGAAGTTGGTATGTACCTTGCAATGGCAAGAGTAGCTTTCAGAGAGGGCTATCCTGAAATCGGTCTTTATTGGGAAAAGGCAGCTTATGAAGAGGCTGAGCACGCAGCAAAATTTGCTGAAATGCTTGGCGAGGTTGTAACAAACTCAACAAAGAAAAATCTTGAAATGCGTGCTGCTGCTGAAAATGGTGCAACTCTCGGCAAAACACAGCTTGCTAAGCTTGCTAAGGAAGCAGGTCTTGACGCTATCCACGACTCAGTACATGAGATGGCAAGAGATGAGGCAAGACACGGTAAGGCATTCGAAGGTCTTCTTAACAGATATTTTGCTGATTAATCAAATAGCTTAACTGGGTACAGCTTTACGCTGTACCTTTTTTCCTCATCTCTTGCCAAGCCTATCCAAATTTCAAAATCGAAGATTGCAGAAATTTGGGAGAAAAGGTCCGGTGGACCTTTTCGTAGAGGGTTGCACATCAGAATGAGGCAAGACATGGTAAGGCTAATCCAAGTTGCTACAAAACAGTCCACTGGACTGTTTTTCCCAAATCAAAGATTTGGAGCAACGGTCTCTTGCACTACGTGCAATTCACTCTCAAGAGATATTTTGCTGACTAATCAAATAGCTTAACTGGGTACAGCTTTACGCTGTACCTTTTTTTATTTACACAAATACAATCCGTTAAAACCTTTAACGAATTATGAATTTTTAGTAATATTTAGAAAAAACTATTGACAAAACCGAAAAATGGATATACTATAAATACAGAGTTAGCACTCAGGTGCAGAGAGTGCTAATATATAAAATTCAAAAGAGGTGGAGGGTTTGATAAGCGAAAGACGTCTGGCAATACTCAATCTGATAATTGAGCATTATCTTAACACAGGCGAGCCTATGGGCTCAAAAACTTTATGTCAGCTTCTCCCCTACTCTGTTTCAAGTGCTACAGTAAGAAATGAAATGGCGTATCTTTCTGAGCTTGGCTTGCTTGAGCAAAGGCACACCAGTGGTGGAAGAGTCCCCAGCAAGGCATCATACAGATATTATATCGACAGCCTTATGGAGAAAAAAAGCATCAGCGAATACGATGCTCAGAAAATCAACGAGGCACTGTCAGTTAACGCAGGTGACCCTGAAAGACTTTTGAGTGATGCTGCAAAGCTGATTTCGGCTTATACAAACTGTGTTGGTTTCAGCTGTGCATTAAAGGATGAGCTTGACTGCATACAGGGCGTTGACCTGATTCCTGCAGGCAATTCAAAAGCAATGCTTGTTATGCTTACAGTGGGCAGCAAAATCAAATCATCACTTATCAATATGCCATGTGCGATTGATGATGATTTAAGATTTATATTTTATGAGGTTATGAACAGGCTGTTTATAGGAACACCGCTTACAGAGGTTAATCTGTCACTTGTTCAAAGCTCAATACTGATTGCGAAAAGCAGAGTTTTTGATTTACTACCTGCACTGACATCACTTTGTTCGCTGTGCAGTGAGGCTTCACAAAGCAAGCTCAGCCTTGAGGGCGAAACTAATCTCTTGTCACACGAAGAGCTTGGCAGTGATGTTTACAGACTGCTGTCTTTTCTGACAGACAAGTCACAAATACTCAATTTTGTAAAACAATTTTCAAAAGGAAATGTCAAAACAGCAATGTTCATAGGTGATGAAAATCCGCTTTATGAAATGAAGAACACCTCAACCGTTCTTTCAAATTTCACCTATGGCAACAATCAGAAGGCAGCACTTGGAATGATAGGCTCAACAAGAATTGATTACAAGCATATCATCCCGGTTGTCAGATATATATTAAACACAGTTGACACATTACTCTCAAAAGGAGGTACGATATGAGCAAAAAAGCAAATAAGGATGCTGAAAAGGAAAAAGAAAAGAAGGTGGAAGAAGAGGTAAACACCACTGATGAAGCCACAGAAGAAAAGTCAGAGGAAAATCCTCTTGAAAAGGAATTAGCAGACACTAAAGACCAGCTTTTAAGACTGACTGCAGAGTATGCAAATTTCAGAAAAAGAAGTGAAAAGGAAAAGAACGAAAGCTTCACCTTTGCCACTGCAAAAGCGGTGGGAGAAATTCTCAGCGTAGTTGACAATCTTGAAAGAGCATTGTCAAATGAGCAGGAGGATTATGAGGGACTCAAAAAGGGCGTTCAGATGACATTTGACGGACTTATGGCATCCCTTGAAAAATTAGGCGTAACAGTCTACGGCGAAAGCGGTGATCAGTTTGACCCGAATTTCCACAACGCAGTAATGCACGTTGAGGATGAAAGCTTGGATGAAAATGTAATCACAGACGTTTTCCAAAAAGGCTACAGAATAAATGATAAGGTTGTAAGACCTGCAATGGTTAAAACAGCTAACTAATTTAATTACATTATTACAGGAGGACAAATATTATGTCAAAAATTATCGGTATTGATTTAGGTACAACAAACAGCTGTGTAAGTGTTATCGAAGGCGGCGAGCCTGTTGTAATCACTAACGCAGAGGGTGCAAGAACAACCCCATCAGTCGTTGCATTTTCAAAGGACGGCGAAAGAATGGTTGGTAACGTTGCAAAACGTCAGGCAATCACAAACCCTGACAAAACAATTGCATCAATCAAAAGACATATGGGCTCAGACTACAAGGTTACAATTGACGGCAAGGCTTACACTCCACAGGAGATTTCAGCTATTATTCTTCAGAAGCTTAAGGCTGATGCTGAGGCTTATCTCGGTGAAACAGTAAGCGAGGCAGTTATCACAGTTCCTGCATACTTCACCGACGCACAGCGTCAGGCTACAAAGGACGCAGGTAAAATTGCAGGTCTTGAGGTAAAGAGAATCATCAACGAGCCGACTGCAGCTGCACTTGCTTTCGGCATTGATAAGGAAGACGATCAGAAGGTTATGGTTTATGACCTCGGCGGCGGTACCTTCGACGTTTCAATCATTGAAATGGGCGATGGTGTTCAGGAGGTACTTGCAACAGCAGGTAACAACCGTCTTGGCGGTGACGATTTCGACAAGAAGGTTATGGACTGGATTGTTGCTGAATTTAAAAAGGAAAACGGCATTGACCTTGCAGTAGATAAAATGGCTATGCAGAGAGTTAAGGAGGCTGCTGAAAAGGCAAAGATTGACCTTTCAGGTATGACAACAGCACAGATTTCTCTCCCATTCATTACGGCAGATGCAACAGGTCCTAAGCACCTTGAGCTTACACTCACAAGAGCTAAGTTCAATGAAATGACTGCTGACCTTGTTGAGGCTACAATGGGTCCTGTTCGTCAGGCAATCAGCGATTCAGGCTTATCAATGAGCGAGATTGACAAGGTTCTCCTTGTAGGCGGTTCAACAAGAATTCCTGCTGTTCAGGATGCTATTCAGAAATTCAGCGGAAAAGAGCCATTCAAGGGCATCAACCCTGACGAGTGCGTATCAATGGGTGCTGCTTTACAGGGCGGTGTACTCGGCGGCGATGTTAAGGGTCTTCTCCTTCTCGACGTTACTCCGCTTTCACTTGGTATTGAAACAATGGGCGGTGTAAACACTGTTATCATTGAAAGAAACACAACTATCCCAACTAAGAAGAGCCAGATTTTCTCAACTGCTGCTGATAATCAGACATCTGTTGAGGTTCACGTTCTTCAGGGTGAAAGAGAATTTGCTAAAGACAACAAAACTCTCGGTATGTTCCATCTCGACGGTATTCTTCCTGCAAGACGTGGTGTTCCGCAGATTGAGGTAACCTTTGATATTGATGCTAACGGTATTGTTCACGTATCAGCTAAGGACCTCGGCACAGGCAAGGAGCAGCAGATTTCTATCACTGCATCATCAAATATGAGCAAGGATGATATTGACAAGGCTGTTAAAGAGGCTGAGCAGTTTGCAGAAGAGGACAAAAAGAAGAGAGAGGCTATCGACCTCAGAAACAACGCTGATCAGATGGTATATCAGACAGAAAAGATGTTAAGCGAAGAGGGCGACAAGTTCTCTGCTGACGATAAGAGCGCACTTGAAACAAAGGTTGCTGCACTTAAGGAAGCTCTTAAGGGTGAAAATCTTGATGCTATCAAATCAGCTCAGGAGGATTTACAGAACAAGTTCTACGAGGTTTCACAGAAGCTTTATGAGGCTGCTCAGGCTGCAGGTGCTAACCCGAATGCAGGTGCAGGCTTTGATCCTAATCAGGCTGCAGGCGGTGCAGATGCAGGCTATACTGATGCAGATTACACAGAGGTTGACGATAACTAATAAATAAAATATAATGTAATGGTGGAGCTTTTGCTCCACCATATACTTAATTTAAGAGAGAACTAATATGGCAGAAAATAAGAGAGATTATTATGAAGTCCTCGGTGTTTCAAAAGGTGCAAGCGAAGACGAAATCAAAAAAGCATACAGAAAAACCGCTAAAAAATATCATCCCGATTTAAACCCTGATAATGCAGAGGCTGAAGCTAAGTTCAAGGAATGTAATGAGGCTTACGAGGTTTTAAGCGACCCACAGAAAAAGGCCCGCTATGACCAGTTCGGCTTTGCAGGTGTTGACCCCAACTATGGTGCAGGTCAGGGCGGCTATGGCGGTGGCTTCGGAGGCGGTTTCGGCTTTGACGGTGATATTGACCTCGGCGATATTTTCTCCTCCTTCTTCGGCGGAGGCGGCTTTGGCGGAGGAAGAAATCCCAACGCACCGCAAAGAGGACGTGATATTCAGTCAGGTGTAACCCTCACCTTTGAAGAGGCTGCAAAGGGCTGTAAAAAGACTATTGAGGTTATGCGTGTTATGGACTGCAGTGACTGCCACGGCAGCGGTGCAGCACCCGGTACATCACCTCAGACCTGTCCTGAATGTCAGGGCAGAGGTACTGTAAACATTCAGCAGCGTACACCCCTTGGTGTTATGAGCACACAGCGTACCTGCAGCAGATGCGGCGGTACAGGCAAAATTATCAGCACACCTTGCAAAAAATGTAACGGAAAGGGCAAGGTAAGAACTAAAAAGAAAATCGACATCAATATTCCTGCAGGTATTGACAATAATCAGGTTGTTAATGTACGTGGATTTGGAAATGACGGCTCAAACGGAGGTCCTGCAGGCGATTTAAAGGTTGTTGTTAATATCAAACCACACGCATATTTCAGACGTGACGGCTATGACGTTCATTACAGCAAGCATATTTCAATTGTTCAGGCAACGCTCGGTGCTGATGTTGAAATTCCTACCCTTGACGGCAATGTTACACTGAATATCCCTGCAGGCACACAGCCTAACGAGGTATTTACATTAAAGGGCAACAAGGGTATACAAAGACTCAATGGTATGGGCAAGGGCGAGCAGTATGTTACAATTGTTGTTGACATTCCTAAAAACATCAGTGAAGAGCAGAAAAAGCTCCTTAACGAATTCGACAAATCCTATACTCCCCCAAAGCCTAAAAAAAGAGGCTTGTTCAGATAAAAATTTACACCCAAGGAATTCCTTGGGTGTTTTTCTGTATAATTAAAAGACCTGCTAACTGTGCAGGTTTTTTAATTATTTCACTTGAAAAAGTGTATTATTCGGATTCATAATCTCGTTATTGCTTCTTGCAAATTCCATTGCTGTAAAACAATTCTTTTCCTGGAGTTCAAAATAGGTGCTCTCCATTTTATAAGCAGGCTCAGGTATTTCAGGCTCAATCTCTATATTATCATAGGTATAAATATAGCCGTAAAATCTCTGACCATAGTGGCTTGTCATATCCTCAAAGGTTTTAACGTCAAAATATCCTCCGCCCCAGTGCGACTCTGAAACTGTCACCGCCCCGTCATCGTCAATTTCTTCAACTACTGCAACGTGGTTTGACCAGCAGGCAACTGCGCCAAGCTTCGGCTCATTGCCATATTCATAGTAATCATTATACTTATTAATAAACCACCACTCGCCTGCGTTGCCACGGCTTATTTTTGGTGCCTCACCGTTTAACTCATAAATTCTGCCATAAGCATATGCTACACAGTTCGGCATACCATATCCTGTTTTTGAATAAGCGTTGAGCTCTCTTGTATAATACGGTTCACCATTCGGAGCAGTGAGTCTTGGCTCATACGCTTTAGCAAATACTGTTGTCGGGAAAACGGTTAATACTACAAATGTAAGTATAAGCGATATTATACCTACCTTGATTGTTTTTATCATAGTTAACTTTACTCCTTTGTAACATCGCCTAAAATTGTAACATATTACGCGCTTTGTAATCTATAGCAATAATTACCAAGGTTTTTGTAACTTTTATGTAATATTTGTAACTTTTAGATAATTTTTTCATACTCATCAGAATGTCGGGTAAAGTATAGACCAAGAGAATCAGATAGTCTTTCCCTCACATTATCGCATAATTGCTTGTATTCACTGTCTGTTAATTCATCAAATGGTTTAACATCCTCACCGATAATAACATTGATACTATATGTAAGCTCCTTTGCCACATTCATCACCCTCATTTTATATTATTATTTTCAATGCCTGTCTTAACACCACCATGAACATAACAGCATTATTTTTACTCATATAGCAGTCAGGGTATTTTTGAATCCTTTTTCAAATAAATATAAAAGGGTGATTAAATGAAATACGCAGCAGCATATTTACGTGTATCAGATGAAAGGCAGGACGAGTATTCCCTTGACAGTCAGCTCAGTCATATCAAATCCTACGCCAAGGCGAACGGCTACATAATACCTGACGAATATATTTTCTATGATGACGGTATATCAGGCAGAAGTGTGCAGAAGAGAACTGCATTCAACAATATGATTGCATTTGCCAAATCAAAGGAGCATCCCTTTGACGCTATACTTGTCTGGAAATTCAGCCGATTTGCCAGAAATCAGGAAGAAAGCATTGTATATAAATCCATGCTCAGGCGTATAAATGTTTCTGTTATATCCATATCGGAAACGATTGACGACTCCCCTTTTGCTCCTCTGATTGAAAGAATAATTGAATTCATGGACGAATACTATTCTACACGGCTGTCGCAGGAGGTACTGCGCGGTATGACTGAAAAAGCTTCACGGGGTGAGGCAATGTGCACAGGAGCATTTGGCTATAACCTTGAGGGTAAAACCTACGTACCGAATCAGGATGCAGATATGGTAAAGTTTATTTTCAGCTCTTTTCTTAATGGTAACGGATACAGGAATATAGCTATGCAGCTGACTGCAAAAGGAGTAAAAACAAGCAGAGGAAATAATCCCGATAACAGATTTGTTGAATACATTCTGCAAAATCCAGTTTACACAGGAAAAATACGATGGTCACCCGAAGGAAGAAATTCAGCAAAACGCTACAAAGGTGATAACACAGGAATTATGATAGTTGACGGAAAGCATGAACCTATAATTGATGCCGAAACCTTTGAAAGAGTACAGATGATGATTAATCAACAAAAGAAAAGATACGGTAAATATCAAAGAAAAGATCAGTCTGTTCAGTTTATGCTGAAAGGATTAGTAAGATGTGATTGCTGTAATTCTACACTTGTATATGTTTCTCATAAAAATCCATCCATGCAGTGCCACAGCTATGCAAGAGGCACTTGCAAAACATCACATCATTTATCAGTGGAAATGGCGAATAAAACAGTTATTGAAGCTGTCGAAAGTTCACTGAAAACACTGAGCTTTAACATCATGCCAGAATCAAATCAGCAGAATATTAATACTATGGACTATGACAACCTGATCAGAATCGAACAGGAAAAAATCAGGAGAGCAGGTACTGCTTTTGATTCAGGAATTGATACACTTCAGGAATACAGTATTAAAAAGAAAAAATATCAGTCACGCATTAATGAATATCAGATACAAAAGGATAAGCTCGCTTCTCAACATAACACTGACATTTCAGCCCCTTTTATAAAAAAGGTTACAAATGTATTGGAAATAATTAAATCACCTGATATAACCGAAGCTGTGAAAAATGAAGCACTCCGTTCAATTATCGACCATATCACATATGAAAAAGAAAAGCAAAACCTTGCAATTTTTTATTATATCTAATTGCATTATGGCGGACCTGACGGCGAACTCGGTGCAAGCCTGAGATACTTAAGCCAAAGATACTCAATGCCCTATCCTGAATTAAAAGGCTTGCTTACTGATATAGGTGTTGAAGAACTTGGTCATTTGGAAATGATTGGTACTATGGTGCACCAACTCACAAGAAATCTGACTGAAAAGCAAATTGAAGAAAATCCGAATTTTGCAGCATATTTTGTTGACCGAACAACAGGTGTATACCCTACATCCGCAAGCGGTTTTCCATACAGTGCAGCCAGCATGGCATGCAAAGGTGACACAATTGCCGACCTGAATGAGGATCTTGCCGCTGAGCAGAAGGCACGTGTAACCTATGACAATATTCTTCGTCTTGTTGATGACCCGGACATTATTGAGCCAATCAGATTCCTCAGAGAAAGAGAAATAGTCCACTACCAGCGTTTTGGCGAAGGCTTAAGATTGGTTACCGACAGACTTGACAGCAAGAATTATTATATGACAAACCCAAGCTTTGACAATTAAATAATAAGTTAAACGTCACTTATTATTTATCGAAATTATAATATTTTAATAACATTACAAAAGGATGGCACTTCTGCCATCCTTTTACATTTCATCATCATTATTTAATTCTGAAAACATATTTGTTCTTCTTTTATTATAGGATAACGTACAAGCCTGCTGCCGTTCAAATCCTCCTTATGCATATCCACTGCAGTTATCTGATGATTATTATAAGCCGTATAATAATAAATTCCCTTATCAGTATTACAACAGGAGGTATAAAGCGTAATTTCATACTCACCGTCACCTAAAACACAGCAGCCTCTTTGCTGATTGACTGAACCAAGAATATGAAAAAACTGACTTACGCTTTCTTTTTCACCGTCACCTGAAACAGAATTCATTTTAACAAACGCTGCTCTTACAAATCTTGACTGACTTGACAAATCACCCGGCAGACCTATTGCACCCATACCACGACTAAAGGCATTCAACTCAAGCTCTTTGCTGAAATTATTTTCAGGTACTCCAGGTGACAGCATCATATAATTATTGAGATTTGACATATGCATATCAAACGGCGGATTATTTGTTAAAACACCGACAGGATTATCATACACTCTTATGCCATCCATTACTGATTCAACAGTTACTGACTCGTCACGGTCAGAAATAATCCAGTGAAGCTGAGCAACAGGAAGAGAGTCATTGTAGCTGATATTTATCAGATTTATTTTTTTGAGCAATGCTTTAGCACTCTTTACATCAGGGCATTGAGAAAGTATCCATGGAATAAACTCAAACTGTGCTATATCATCAAAACCGACCGAAGCATCTCTGTAATATGCATTGCCGACAAAATTCAAGCCTGCAATGGCAAGCCCCTTTTCATTAACTGCATCATAATACAAAGGGTAATTATCGGCAACATAAGCCATACCGATTATTGCAAAATGAGATTTTATATTCCCTGCTTTTCTGAATCGGAATTCAAAATTCCTTGGTGTCACAGTTACCTCATCACCATATGAAAAGCTGTTATCCAGAGTTCTTCCGAAATAAAAATCCTTTGTTTTATATGTTGCTGCAGTACACATAATCCTTCACCTTTTTAATAGTCCTTTAAATCTATAAATCCTGCAAATCTGCGGCTGTGATATCATTTTCAAGATTATCTCTTGCAAGGTCATTGTCAATGACCGCATATGCATCCGATATAGGTTTTTCCTTATTCTGCTTTTCAGCATAAGGCTTTGTATGATAAACCTTCTGTGCGGGCGACGATGTACCTGCAATGATTGCACGCGCCTGCTTTTTACCGCACTTTGCCTTGCCCTGAATTTCAGGAACAGGAGCAGTATCATTTCTTTCCTTGGTATGTGTTCTTTCAGGTCTTTTCATTCCCTGCTTTGCCATTAAATCACCCTTTAATAGCTTGCCCCATTCAGACAGCTATATGAATTTATATTGATTTTTTCATTTCACAATCACGCTTAATTATATATCGGTAATGCGGCATATCAACACCTTTGTAGTGCTTTACTGCGCTGTCTGTTTTAACCATACCGTTTCTGAGTGCTACATTCTGTGAGGGAATATTTGTATCTCGTATAATTGAGCAAACCTCATCGACATTAAGAATTTCAAAGGCATACTTTTTACATCCCTCAGCGGACTCTATGGCATAGCCTTTATGCCAATACTGCCTTTGAAAAAGATACCCTATCTCAAGCACATCTTCACCATTCCAAGGCTGAAATGTAAGACCGCACTGCCCTATCATTTCGTCAGTTTCTTTTAAAACAACCGCCCATAAACCAAAGTCCCACATATTGTAACGTGCAATTTGTCTGTCAAGCCATTCCTGCACCTCTTCATCACTGAAAGCACCCTCATAAGCATACATAGTCTCATCATCCTGTAGTATTTTACATAATGACGCAAAATCATTCTGAGTCATTTCACGCAGGTACAAACGCTTTGTTTCAAGTATCATAATATTCCTCCGGCAAATTGATATTCAAAACATATTTGTTCTTTAGATTATATCATACAAAAATACATTCTTCTACTTATATTGAACTGATAATTATTTGATTGCTATTAATGCTTTTTTGAATTATAATATATTTAAGATACAAAAAGAAAGGAATGACACTATGTTATTTATTGAATACCCTAAATGCTCAACCTGTCAGAAGGCTAAAAAATGGCTTGATGACAACGGATTAAAATATGATGACAGACACATTAAGGAGAATAATCCGTCCTTTGAAGAGCTTAAGGAATGGTATGAGAAAAGCGGACTGCCACTCAAAAGATTTTTCAATACAAGCGGAATGCTTTATAAATCAATGAAATTAAAGGACAGACTGCCTGAAATGAGTGAGGATGAGCAGCTTGAGCTGCTTTCAACAGACGGAATGCTTGTTAAAAGACCACTGCTTATAGGTGACGATTTTGTACTTTGCGGTTTTCGTGAAAAGGAATGGCAGGAAATTTTATGATTGTTAAAGAAAAGCTGAACGCTTTAAGACAACTGATGAATGAAAAAAATATTCAGGCTTATATTATTATGACTGAT
>DBFOUY010000242.1:0-7754 GCA_048365975.1 Eubacterium sp. | reverse complement strand
AGCACACGTAAGAAAGTTTACATTTGAGTTCAGGGACAATGACGTTGTTAAGGTTATCAATGAAATGTCACCTAAGTTTGAGGATCTTGCAATTTACAATATGACCTTCCTCGGTTATCCGATAAAGGGTGAAACGAATGAGGATATTGTTAAAAATGCAGTAAAAACTCTTGGTTTGCCTATTATTGAACCTGATTTTAAGGGTAAATTTGTTGAATAATGGAATTTATCAGCTCATATAATTCTCTGCTTGGTAAAATAACAATGGCAAGCAATGGTCAGGCTCTTATCGGTTTATGGTTTAATGGGCAGAAATATTTTGCTTTAAATCTCGGTGATGATGCTGTTCAAAGCAATCTGCCCGTTTTTGATAAAACAAAATTATGGCTCGACAAATATTTTAATGGAATCAAGCCTGACTTTACGCCTCCTTTGCAGCTTAAAGGAACTGATTTTCAGCAGCAGGTATGGAATATTCTTTTGGAAATTCCATACGGCAAAGTAATAACCTATGGTGATATTGCTAAGAAAATTGCTGAAAAGAGGGGGCTTGCCCGAATGTCAGCGCAGGCAGTCGGCGGTGCTGTGGGCCGCAATCCCATAAGCATAATTGTGCCCTGTCACAGAGTTGTGGGTGCAGACGGCAGTCTGACAGGCTACGCAGGCGGTATTGATAAAAAGAAATATCTTCTTGAATTAGAACAAAAATAGAAAAAGCCACAAACAGATATTGCTAAGTCTGTTCGTGGCTGAATTTTTTATTTTATTCTTCTGTGGGAGCGGTTGGATATTTAAGGTCCACCTTTGTCCAGTTTTCAATAACCTTTAAAAATGCCTTTGATTCCTCTTTAGCCTGTGCAAGGTTATGGTCAAGGCAGTTACCGCATTCCTTCGGTGAAGCACCCGGTACTACACCCCAGAAGTCTGCAATATACTGAAAAGCCTCTTTAATAAGATTAATACTGTATCCGTCGCTCAGGCTTCTTGTGAGAAAGTAAAAGCCTGTTCTGCAGCCCATAGGACCGAAATAAATTATATTGTCACCGAACTCAGTGTTTCTTACATAGGTTGCAAAAAGATGCTCAATGGTATGCATTGCGGCATTTGTCATAACAGTTTCTCTGTTAGGCTCACGCATACGGATGTCATATGTAGTGATATCATCATCAATTCTGCTGATGTAAATTCCTTTTTTTAAAATATTGTGGTCAATCTGAAAGCTTGGTATAGTTTTCATTTTACTTCAACTCCTGTTAGAAATGATAAATTATTTGTGGCTTTATATAAATCTACCCCTGTGCTGAATTCAGCTATCAGCTTTTTTGCATCAATCTTTGCGATTTCAAATAAATCCTCAAAGCTTTCGGTGTGATAGCTGTTATCAAAAGGGGACTGCCATTTACTGTTGTCTATATTACCATATTTTTTTGCTTTTTCCAAGTCCCTTGGACGAAGCATTGCAGAAAATTTATAATTCTTTAAAAATGGTGCAATCACAAATTCAGCAGCGTTCAGAAATTTTCTTTTCAAGCCTGTAGCATCAAATGTTGCAGACTGAACACGCTTCATATCCTTTATGGCAGTTGCTGCTGTGCTTTCGTCAATTTCAATGCCGAGAACCCTTGGTACAACATAGTTATAGAGCCTTCCTATTTCTGCCAGCACCTTTTCATTCTCGCATACAGTGCAGGCGGTGTCAAATAAAGCAGGATCGGCAATGCCGTACCGCTTATTAAGCAGATAGGTGTCCATACTGAATTCAACCGTATTGTGTGCGGTATGAGGATTTGTTAAAGGATTTTTCTCAACAATTTTGTTCTGCAGACAGTAGACATAGGGATGACACAGTCTGTCAAGAGTATAGTGCATTATAAATCCGTATATGTATGATTCAGCAATATCCTTCTGATTTGAAATATTGCTGCAGTAATCACGCATATTTTCAAGAATATCAGCAGGTTTGGACCTGTGCAGGCTTGAGCCGATTTTTCTTAACGGCTTGCCCGGCATCCATGGGAACACCCTGTGAAAGAAGAATATGTCAGGTCCCTGCGTGCCTGCCATTAGTGCCTCTTCGCTCAAATCGAAGTCAACATATGTGTAAATTTCAGGAAGCATCTCACGTGCAAAAATGCAGTGTGTGGAATATGAAGGCATTAAATCAGTCCTTTAAAATCAGTTGGAAAATCACATTCAATCACCATTTCCTTATCGGTAATCGGATGTGTGAAATAAATTGCTTTGCAGTGCAGTGCCTGTCTGTTGATTAAGTCAGTGCTTCTGCCGTAAAGCGTATCACCAAGCAGGTGATAACCAAGATGTGAAAGGTGAACACGAATCTGGTGTGTTCTTCCTGTTTCAAGATTTATTTTTAGCAGTGTGGTGTTATTTTTATTGCTGACTGCTTTCCAGTGTGTTACTGCTTTTTCGCCGTCGTCAAAAACACCACGTTCAATTATGCTTTCACGCACACGGCGTATAGGCAAATCAATGGTACCATTTCCGCTCAATATTCCGCTGCAGACAGCATAGTAATCCTTATGTATTTTACCTGCCAGCTTGCAGGCGGCAAGCTCGTTTTTTGCAATAAGCACAAGCCCTGAGGTGTCACGGTCAAGGCGGTATACTGCACGGAATGCTGTATCACTTTCCATATAGCAGGCAGCAGCATTTGCAAGAGTATCGCCTCTGTGATTTCTGCTTTCGTGCACAGGCATAAAGGCAGGTTTGTTAAGCACAAGTATATCCTCGTCGTTATATACGGCTTGAACATTGCTGTCAGTCAGCTTTTCAGGCATATGCCCCTTGTTTTCAATAGTTATTTTAATGGTATCACCAGTGAAAACTTTGTCGATTGTGCGTGCAAATTCACCATTTTTTGTTATTCCGTTTTCAGTGTTTTTCAGCTTTGTAAGCAGGGAAGAGGATACACCGAAATCCCTCAGAAAATCACGTATTTGTTTTCCGCTGTCTAAAGCCGATATTTTAAATTCTATAATTCTCATAATTAAAAAAGCAGTCCTCAATTTTAAGTGAGGACTGCTATAAATTTACTATTAGTCTACCTTTACAATCCAGCCCATTTTGTCGTCAAGTCTGCCGAACTGCATACCTGTGAGTGTGTCATAAAGCTTCTGAGTTAAGTCGCCTGTTTTGAAATTATTGATTTCAACTGTGTCACCCTCATATGTAAGACTGCCTACAGGACTGATAACAGCGGCTGTTCCTGTGCCGAATACTTCTTCAAGCTTGCCTGATTTAGCAGCATCCATAATGAAATCAATTGTAAATCTTTCCTCGTGAACAGTGTAGCCCCAGTCCCTGAGAAGCTCGATACAGCTCATTCTTGTAATACCCGGAAGAACAGTGCCTACTGTCGGAGCAGTATAGATTTCTCCGTCAACCTTGAACATAATGTTCATTGAGCCGACCTCTTCAACATACTTTCTTTCAACACCGTCAAGCCACAGAACCTGTGAGAAGCCGAGCTTGTGACCCTTTTCAGATGCAATGATTGAAGCTGCATAGTTACCGCCGCACTTGATGTAGCCTGTGCCGCCGGGGGTAGCACGTACATACTCGTCCTCAACATAAATCTTAACAGGATTCATACCTTCTTCGTAGTAAGCACCTGAAGGTGAGCATATAATGATAAATTTGTATTCATCTGCAGCCTTAACACCGAGAACAGGCTCAGTAGCAATTGTGAACGGACGGATATATAAGCTTGTTTCAGGCTCATTCGGAACCCAATCCTTTTCAACTGCAACAAGTGCTTTTACAGCCTCGACAAAGTCCTCAACAGGAATTTCAGGAATACAGAGTCTTTCGTGTGTTGATTTCATTCTTTCTCCGTTTTTGTCAGGTCTGAAAAGCTGAACGCTTCCGTCAGGAGTTCTGTAAGCCTTTAAGCCCTCAAAGCATTCCTGTGCATAATGGAATACGAGTGCAGACGGGTCAAGTGTAAGCGGCTGATAAGGAACAATTCTTGCATTGTGCCAGCCTTCACCTGTTTTATAATCCATAATAAACATATGGTCAGTGAAAATGTTGCCGAAGCCCAGCTTGCCCTCAGGCTTAGCCTTTGGTGTTTGTGTTAATTCATACTTGATTTCCATTGTATATTACCTCTTTTGTAATGAATTTGCTTATTAATAGCTGAAAGCAATGATGGTGCCACCGTTGGAAGCATATAAGGTGTTCAGACCGCTTGCTCTTAAAATTATTACATTGCTTTCCTTAAAGTTTGTATTATTGATAATTATTTCTTTTATTGTATTTGCCTTTTCCTCACAGCATACGTGGCTGATAATGCATAGCTTATTGCTTAAATCAGCACCCTCTGTATCTTTTGCAATAAGGTGTGACAGCTTGACAAGTGTACGTTTCACTGTTAAATCCTTGCCTGCAATTGCTACCTTGCCGTTTTCGGCACGTCCGATTAATTTAACTCTCAGTGCCTCAATAACGTTAGCTGCAAGATTAAACAGTCTGCCGTTTCCTTTTAAGATGTCAAAGCTTTCAAGGCAGAAATAAAGTCTGCTTCTGTTTTCAATAAAATCTTCAACCTTTTCAACAATTTCACTGAAGGCTTTGCCTGCATCTGCAAGCTTTTTTATTTCCATAGCAATCAGTGTTTCAAGACCTGATGTTGCAAGGGAATTAAAAACGTGAATGTTTTTATTGTCATTATTTTCGTCTTTATAAAGCTCAACACCCTGAACAGCACTGTTATAGCAGCCGCTTAGCTTGCTTGTAATTGTAATAATGTAAACATCGTCATACTCACCTGTGCAGGCGTCTGCGAATGCCTGAGGTGACGGGCAGGCTGACTGAGCAAGAACATCGCTGTCAATCATTCTTTTTACAAAGTCATCCTGATCGAAGTTTTCGTCATCAGGAATGACATAATCACCAATCTGTAGTGTGAGAGGAATAACCTCAAGATTATTCCAATTTTTCATATCTGCAGTTAAATCACAGCAACTGTCAACAACGATTTTATAGCTCATCGGGCACTTACCTTTCAATATGTCATTTGTTATTGTTTCAAATAATTTATAGATAGCTTTATTATACTCTCTTTTAATATTATAGTCAACAAAAAATGCAGCGGAAGTTGATAATCCACTGCATTCTATTGCTTTATTTAATCATAGCCATTGCTTTTTCAATTTGTTTTTCAACGCTTCCTGCACTTGGTCCGCCTGCAACAAGCCTGTCATTAACACACTTTTCAAGATTGATTGCTGTGTAAACCTCTTCGTCAAACAAATCACAAATTGCTTTATATTCCTCAATAGGCAGTGTTTCAAGGGTTAAGCCCTTGTCAATGCAGATTGCAACAAGTTCACCTGTTGCCTTGTATGCATCGCGGAAGGGGAGTCCCTTTGATACAAGATAGTCTGCGCAGTCGGTAGCATTTATGAAGCCCCTTGCAGCAGCATTTCTCATGTTTTCTTTAATAACAGTCATTGTGTCAATCATAGGAGTAAATGCGTTAAGGCACATTTTTACAGTATCAACTGCATCAAAAATTGCCTCCTTATCCTCCTGCATATCCTTGTTATATGCAAGAGCAATTCCCTTCATAACTGTTAAAAGAGTTGTTAAATCACCGAAAACTCTGCCGCTCTTACCACGTACAAGCTCTGCAATATCAGGGTTTTTCTTCTGCGGCATAATGCTTGAGCCTGTTGAGAAGGCATCGTCAAGCTCAATGAATTTAAACTCCCAGCTGCACCACATAATAATTTCCTCACTGAAGCGTGAAAGATGTACCATTATCAGTGATAAAGCTGAGGCAAGCTCAATGCAGAAATCTCTGTCTGAAACGCCGTCAAGGCTGTTTGCACTTATGTCATCAAAGCCGAGAAGCTCAGCAACCATATTTCTGTCAAGGGGATAAGTTGTTCCTGCAAGAGCACCGCTGCCAAGAGGGCATACGTTCATTCTCTTTTTTACATCCTTGAGTCTGTCTAAGTCCCTGCAAAGCATTGCGGCATAAGCCATAAGATGATGACCGAAGGTTATCGGCTGTGCTCTCTGTAAATGAGTGTAGCCGGGCATTATACTGTCCTTGTTTTCATCTGCTTTATTGCAGATAACAGTGATTAATTCCTTGATTTTATCGGTAATCTCATCAATCTCATTTCTCAGAACAAGTCTTATGTCAAGTGCAACCTGATCGTTTCTTGACCTTGCAGTGTGCAGTCTTTTGCCTGTCTGACCGAGTCTTGATGTCAGCTCACCCTCAATAAAGGTGTGAATATCCTCAGCCTCCATATCAATATTAAGGCTTCCGCTTTTTATATCATTATATATTTCACTCAGACACTGAACAATTTTGTTGCTTTCGCTCTGGTCAATGATACCTGCAGCTCCAAGCATTGTTGCGTGTGCAATGCTGCCCTGAATATCCTGTGCATACATTCTTGAATCAAATTTTATTGATGAGTTGAAATCATTAGTTTCCTTTGCAAGCTCTTTTTTGAACCTGCCCTTCCATAGCTGTGCCATATACTTCTCCCTATGCATAAGGGCGGATATTATCCGCCCCCATAATTATTTATTATTCGCCTCTCTGCTTGTCAAGAAGTGCCTTAACCTTGATTGAAAGACCAAACAGGTTAATAAAGCCTGCTGAGTCAGCCTGGTTGTAAGCACCGCCGTCCTCGCCGAAAGAAGCTATGTTTTCATCATAAAGTGTGTATGGTGAGGTGATACCTGCGTTGATGATGTTACCCTTGTAAAGCTTAACCTTAACGTCACCTGTAACTGTTTCCTGTGTTTTGTCAACAAAAGCTGACAGTGCCTCACGAAGAGGAGTGAACCATAAGCCGTTGTAAACAAGCTCACCGAATTTCTGTGATACAAGCTTTTTGTAGTGTGATGTTTCACGGTCAAGTGTAATCATTTCAAGAAGCTCGTGTGCCTTGTAAAGGATTGCACCGCCCGGAGTTTCATAAACACCACGGCTCTTCATGCCAACAAGTCTGTTTTCAACAATGTCAAGCAGACCGATACCGTTTGCACCGCCAAGCTCGTTAAGCTTTTCAACAATAGCAAGTGCCTTCATTTCCTTGCCGTCAATTGCGGTAGGAACACCCTTTTCAAAATGAATTGTTACATATGTCGGCTTGTCAGGAGCCTGCTCAGGAGCAACGCCTAATTCAAGGAAGCCCTCCTTAGAGTACATAGGCTCGTTTGCAGGGTCCTCAAGATCAAGACCCTCATGGCTTAAGTGCCATACATTCTTATCCTTTGAATAATTTGTTTCACGGTTTATTTTAAGAGGAATGTTGTGTGCCTCAGCATATTCAATTTCCTCCTCACGTGACTTGATGTCCCACTCACGCCATGGTGCAATAATCTCCATTTCAGGAGCAAATGCCTTGAGAGTTAACTCAAAACGTACCTGGTCATTGCCCTTACCTGTACAGCCGTGGCAGATAGCGTCAGCGCCCTCTTTAATTGCGATTTCTGCAAGACTCTTTGCAATGCAAGGACGTGCGTGTGATGTACCCAGCAGATATGTTTCATAATCAGCACCTGCCTTTAAGCACGGGAAGATATAATCCTCAACATATTCATCTCTGAGATCAAGTACGTAAAGCTTTGATGCACCTGTTGCGATTGCTTTTTCCTCAAGTCCGTCAAGCTCAGTACCCTGACCTACGTCACCTGAAACTGCAATAACCTCACAGTTGTTATAATTCTCCTTTAACCAAGGGATGATTATTGATGTGTCAAGT
>DBFOUY010000241.1:0-22445 GCA_048365975.1 Eubacterium sp. | reverse complement strand
ATATTATGCCTGCTTCATTTTCCTTTGGTATATTTTTTATCTCAATAGCATTATTGTCGATAATAATTTCATTTTCGCCGAGATATGAGCTGTCCATAAATATATATCTTTTTACTCTTCTTTTTACTGTTGTGATATATAATACCGCAAAAGTTAATAATGCGATTACCGCAGCAATTATTGATCCTATAAGAATACTCGGATTTTTTGATGCAATATAGTTATAAAAACCTATAGCTAAAAAACAAACTGTCATTACTATTGTTGAGAGGACAACCCTTCTCTTTAACTGCATTTTTTCAAATGAAAGGTAATCCTCTTCAGTTAATGAATATCTGAATATATTTCTCATTTCCTGCCCTCCTCGATTTTAACATTTCTCTGAAGAGCGTAAATAATTACATCAAGCTCACTGCCTTTGTATCTTTCCTTGCTTATCACAAACATGCCTTTTCTGAAGGTCGGCAGAATAATTAAATTGCCACTGTCATCTTTAACAGCAAAAATACTCTGCCAGGGAACAAACATTTTTTCATAGCTGTTAATAAATTCAATGCCCTCATCATACAAAACAATTGTCTGTTCACCTGACATATTCGGTAAGCTGTAAAACTGAGAGATAATACTTTTTTTTTGCATAATATTATTAAAAACAATAAAACCTGCAAAAAAGAAAAAGTATACAAAATAGAAATAATTCTTTGTAAATATTATTGATAATAAAATCAGCAATGGAAGTAAATATAAGATTTTTTTATTATCTCTGTTATTCTTTTTTAATTTGTATTTCCAGCCGAGATAAAACTCCTCGGCTGTCATTTTAAAGGTTAATTTTGTCATATTTTTTCTTTAATTATTAAAATTTCGCTTACGTTTTTCGCACTAAATAACTAGTTTCTAAACATGGTGTTCTTCCACTTGCTACGAAAATGTCCACCGGACCTTTTCTCCCAAATTTGCTAAGGCAAATTTGGAGTCACGATTTAAACAATAGCATTGTTTTATACATCTAAATTCTGTACAAATTTTGCATTTTTCTCTATAAATTCCCTTCGTGGCTCTACATTATCGCCCATAAGGATAGAGAAATTTTCGCTTGCACGCTGTGCATCTTCAATTGTTACTCTCAGCATTGTTCTGAACTCAGGGTCCATTGTTGTTTCCCAAAGCTGTTCAGGGTCCATTTCACCAAGACCTTTATATCTCTGAATATCACAGTCGCCGCCGTATTCCTTGATTTTCTCATCTCTTTCTTCATCGCTGAAGGCATATGCAAATTTCTTTCCCTTAGCTACCTTGAAGAGAGGTGGCTGAGCAAGATACACATAGCCCTGCTCAATAATCTGCGGCATATATCTGAAAAAGAATGTTAAAAGCAGTGTTCTGATATGCGCACCATCGACATCGGCATCCGCCATAATAATTATTTTATGGTATCTGAGCTTGCTTATATCAAAATCATCACCTATACCTGTGCCAAGTGCCATAACAACCGGCACAAGCTTTTCATTTGTGATAACCTTGTCCACTCTTGCTTTTTCAACATTAAGCATTTTACCCCAAAGAGGAAGTATTGCCATATGTTCTCTATCTCTGCCTTCTTTCGCAGAGCCTCCTGCAGAGTCACCCTCGACGATATAGATTTCACATTTTTCAGGTTCTTTACTTGTACAGTCTGCAAGCTTACCAGGCAGTGAATTGCTTTCAAGCGGTGACTTGCGTCTTGCATTTTCTCTTGCTTTTCTTGCAGCCTCTCTTGCACGTGATGCATCAAGAGATTTATTAATAAGTGTTTTGGCAACAGACGGGTTTTCCTCAAAATAAGTCATCAGCTTTTCATAAAGCATTGATGAAACCAAGCCTGTAATATCAGTATTACCGAGCTTACCCTTAGTCTGTCCCTCAAACTGAGCCTCTGTCAGTTTTACAGAAATAACTGCGGTTATGCCCTCGCGAACATCCTCACCGCTGAACTTTTTATCATTATCCTTAAGTATTCCAAATTTTTTTCCATAATCATTAAATACTCTTGTCAAAGCAGTTTTAAAGCCTGTTTCGTGAGTACCGCCGTCAATAGTATTAATATTGTTTGCAAAGGATAAAAGTGTTTCATTATATGAGTCGGTATAGCAGAGTGCAACCTCGGCACTTCTGTCACCCTTAGTTGCTGAAAGGTGAATAACCTCCTCCTGAATAGGATTAAGTCCACGGCTGATGTTTATATATTCAACGAAGGAGCGAATACCACCCTCATAGCAGAATTCTTCACTTATCTGTTCTTCGGGGTCATCATTTCTTCTGTCGCTGAGTGTAATTGACAAACCTGCATTAAGGAATGCCTGCTCTCTCAGTCTTCTTGCTAAAACATCATATTCATATGTTGTTGTTTCCTGAAATATATCAGCATCTGCCTTAAATCTGATTAATGTTCCGTGACCGTCAGCATCACCGATAATATGTAAATCATTAACTGGTACACCACGCTCAAATTTCTGAGAATAGATATGACCATTCTGAGTTACCTCAACCTCAAGCCATTCACTGAGCGCATTAACAACAGATGAACCTACACCGTGCAGACCGCCTGATACCTTATAGCCTGAACCACCGAATTTACCGCCGGCATGAAGAACAGTAAGAACAGCAGTTACTGCAGGCAGACCTGTTTTTTCATTGATGCCTGTAGGTATTCCACGTCCGTTATCACGCACCTGAATAATATCACCGGGCAGAATGTCACACTCAATATGTGTACATACTCCTGCAAGTGCCTCATCTATTGAGTTATCAACAATCTCATAAACAAGATGGTGCAGTCCTCTCGGTCCTGTTGAACCGATATACATTCCTGGTCTCTTTCTTACAGCCTCAAGACCTTCAAGTACCTGAATATCCTTTGCAGAATATTCCTCGGTAACAACGGTATCAATATCCTCTTCTTCTAAATTTGTTTTAATTTCTTCACTCATAAAGTAAAACTCTCCTTATTTACACCTTTTTAACAGCGTTGCTGTATTAAGGGGGCAAACATAAATCTTATCCCTGCAAACTATAAAGCTTTTAGGAAGCTCATAATTCACATAAACTACCTTTTTATCCTTTTCGGCTTTTGAAAGATAATCTCTTGTCGCTTTATTAACAGTTGATGTATCCATATCAAATATGCCGATAATATCCTTTGTACTAATTGCAATTTCACCGCCGAGATAAATATACATCAGACAAGACCTCCGTTTTTTATATGAAATGTCTTGCCCTTTTTTAATCTTAAAACAGTGTTAGCATCACAGCAGGTTATAAATACCTGCCAATCCTTAATGTGATTTAAAATATAATCCTGTCTTGAAATATCAAGCTCGCTCATAACATCATCAAGAAGTGCCAAAGGCTCGTCCTCTGTCATTTCTCTGAGCAGACTTGCCTCAGCTAATTTTAATGCAAGCACACAGGACCTTTGCTGTCCCTGTGAACCGAAGCTTCTTGCACTCCTGCCGTTGATTAATATTTCCATATCATCACGGTGAGGACCTATAGTTGTTATTCTGTTCATAATATCATTGCCTCTGTTGTTATCAAAGGCAAACATTAGCTGCTTCTGAATTTCATCCACAGTCAATCCGCTGTAATCAAAAGGACCTTTTAATATTAATTCTATATTCTCTTTGCCTGATGACAATCCGTCAAATATATTTTTTGCAAAGGGCAGCAGTGTTTCAATATATTTCTGCCTCTGATATATGATTTTCGCACCGCTTACAGCCAAATTTTTGTCCCAGATATAAAGCATATCTAAAAGACTGTTATTTTTTGCAGCATCCTTTAACAGCATATTTCTCTGACTCAGACTTCTGTTATAATCCTTCAAAACATTTCTGTAATTGAATTTCAACTGACAAAGTGCATTATCAATAAATTTTCGCCTTTCAATCGGTCCGTCCTTAACCATAGATAAATGAACGGGTGAAAATATAACTGCTTTAAGCTCTTCACCAAGTGACGCCGCACTTTTCTTTTTAACACCATTCAGGCTTGCACTGCGTTTATTCTGAATTAAAATCTGTGCATTCTGCTGTCTTGATTTATTTTCAAAATCAATCTTAAGACTGGCAAAATCATTGTCAAACTTTACAAGCTCTTTATCATTTACACCGCGAAAGCTTTTACTGCCTGTGAAAAGATAAATGGCTTCAATCAGATTTGTTTTGCCCTGTGCATTTTCACCATAAATGATATTTACATCTTCAAATTCAAGATTTAATTTTTCAATATTTCTGAAGCCTTCAATGGCTATTGAATTAATTTTCATTTTTTATATGATAATCAGTACTGAATATTGAAACAGTGTCACCATTCCTGACTTTTTTACCTCTTGCAGTGCAGACCTCATCATTTACCTTTACAATTCCGTCATTAATAAACTGCTTTGCCTGACCGCCTGTTTCAGCTATTCCTTTAAATTTTAAGAATGAATCAAGTCTTATAAAATCTGTGTTTATAAAAACCTCTTCATTTTTTCTTTTTGCTGCATTAACCTTAATTTTCATTTTTAAGCCTCATAGGAAGAACTAAGAATAAAAAGCGGTCATCATTGATAGGCATAACCTTAGCAGGACTCACAGCACTGTTAAGCTCAATTTTAACCTGATCTGTATCTGCGGCATGAAGTGCGTCCAGCATAAATTTTGAATTGAAACCGATTTCTACTCTGTCACCGCTGACATTAGCGTGTGTGTAGTCAACAACTCTGCCAAGGCTTGACACTGTTGAAACTCTCATTTCATCATTATCAAAAAGGCATCTTATAGGATTTTTCTTATCATTTTCAATAACAGGCAATGTTCTTTCAATACAGTCAATTGCATCGCTTGTATTTATAAGAACTGTTGTTGTTGAGGTTTTAGGAATAGCTGCATTGTAATCAAGAAAATCACCGTCAAGCAAACGGCTGATAATACTGTAATTCTCAACATCAAAAACAATATGTCTTTTGCCTACACTGATTGATACATTGCTTTCTCCGTCAGTACCCATCAGCTTAATAAGCTCACGAATAGTTTTTTTAGGAACAATAAAGCTGATATCCTCACCGTCATACTGAACAGTTTCTGTTCTTACAGCAAGTCTGTAGCCGTCAACACCTATCAGCTTTAACTGATTTAATGTCATTTCAAACTTTAAACCTGTATGAACAGGCTTTGATGATTCATTGTCTGCAACGGCAAATAATGTCTGTGAAATCATACCCTGTAAAACAGATTCATTTAAAAACAGAGGATAACCGCCTGAAACTGACGGAAGCTCAGGATAGTCATCTGCATCAATACCCATAATATTATACTGTGCAGCACCGCTGATAATTGAAACAGATGTTCCGCTTATATCAAATGTAACGTTACCGTCAGGGAGCTTTCTGATAATATCACTTATTACCTTGGCATTAATTACTATTGCACCCGGCTCAACAACATTTGCTTCAAGTGTTGTATTAATACCGAATTCAAAGTCATAGCCTGTTAAGCTTAAGGTGTCAGAACCGCATTCAATGAGAATACCTTCAATTGTAGGAATTGTAACCTTTGTGCTTACTGCTCTCATAACATTTGAGCAGGCTTCGCTTAATGCCTTTGTGTTACAGGTAAATTTCATTTTTTTATCCTCCGTCTATCATAGAATATTGACTTTTAGTAGTAGTAATATATGGTGCGGAAATTGTTAAAAACTCTCACATACCCCATATTTACACTAAAAATCAGTAATTTTTTTCATAAATCAAAATGTTTAAAAAATGTGAAAAATGTGCAAAACTATTTTTTTCAACAATATTTTTAAAAACTTTTATGTGTAAAAGGAAAAAAGTGTTGAAAATTATTGCTCGCTTTTAATGTTATTTATAATATCATTAACCTGTCTTGCAAGCTTTGAATTCTCTGCCATTTCCTTTTCAATCTGCTCAATGTTATACATTACTGTTGAGTGATGCTTTTTAAATTCCTCACCGATATCCTCATAACTCATATTAGTAACTTTTCTTACAACATAAAAGGTTATTTTTCTTGCGTGTGAAATATTAGCCTTCTGTATTTTGCTGTAAATATCCTCAACAGCAATACCTGTTGTGCGGCTTACCTCATTAACAATTCGCTGAATTGTTACAGGCAACGGCTGTGTATCCTCCATAACTACCTTAATAACATTCTGTGCAAGTGCAATGGTAGGTTCAAAATCATTAATATTTTTGAGAGAATACAGCTTTTTTGTTACACCCTCAAGCTGTCTTATGTTGGATTTAATCTTTTCAGCTATGTAGTTAACTACAATTTCATCAATTTCAAAGTTAAGGGATTTTGCTTTTCTTTTTATTATTTCACATCTTGTTTCAAACTCAGGTGGCTGAATATCAGCTAAAAGTCCGTCCTCAAAGCGTGATTTAAGCCTGTCCGTAATTGACTGAATATCCTTAGGCGGTCTGTCAGAGGTTAAAACAACTTGCTTTCCGCTGTAAACAAGAGTATCAAAGGTGTGGAAAAATTCCTCCTCCGTTGAGGTTTTTCCCGAAATAAATTGAATATCGTCAATTAAAAATACATCAATATTGTTTCTGTATTTATTATGAAATTCATCAATTGTTTTGTTCTGCAGTGCCTGATAAAATTCGTTTGCAAATTCCTCAGCTCTTATATACATTATATTCATATCAGGAAAATTTTTTTCAATTTCGTGACAGATAGCATTTAAAATATGCGTTTTTCCAAGTCCTGAATTACCATAAATAAACAGAGGATTGTAGTTACTCATTGAGTTTGTGCCCATTCTTGAACCGGGGTCACTTGCAACTGCCTTTGCTGCTGCATAGGCAAATCTGTTGCTTGCACCAACTATAAAATTCTCAAAAGTAAACTGTCTGTTTTTATAATCCTCAAGGTGTTTGTCAATATCATTATTATTTTTATCTGATGAAGTATTTTGATTTACTGCTGATTCATCACAAACATAGTTGATTTTAACGGGAAAGCCAAGAACAGCAAGAAAAGCCTCCTGAAACATATCACTGTAAACTGATGAAACAATATTTTTATGCATTGTTTTTGGGCAGTGAATTGTAACTGCGCCGTTGTCAAATGTATCCGAGCTGTCAAGACTTACTGTTTTTATCCAAAGAGTAAAGGCTGTTTCACTTACACGTGTTTTAAAATAATCAAGCACAGCATCCCATATATCATTAATGGATTCCATATAAACCTCCTTAAATTTATTTATCTATATTAAAACAAAAAGTTGCAGAATAAACCATTGTAAGTAACATTATATCAGTTTTTAATAATTAAATCAATATAAAATATATAATTTATTATAATATATAAATTATAGTAAATCTTAATATTTAAAAAAGATTAATGCTTTTTTATTGATATTTATAAAATATGGTTTTATAATTTTACAATAATTATAGATTTATGGTGATTGATATGGAACATATATTAATTGTTGATGATGATATTTATATTTCAAATATGATTTCTGAGATTTTACTGAATAATGGTTATAATGTATCTTGTGCTTATTCAGGCACAGAAACAATTCTTTTTTTATCAAATAAAAAGCCTGATTTAATTTTACTTGACTTAATGCTCCCGGGTCTTTCAGGTGAAGAGGTTCTTGAAAAAATAAATGATATACCAACAATAATTGTCAGTGCCAAGGAAGATATTGATAATAAAGTAAATCTTTTGTTAAATGGTGCGTCAGATTATATAACAAAGCCATTTGATATAAATGAGCTGTTAGCAAGAATAAAGGTTCAGCTCAGAAAATCAAAATGCACAGCAAAAAGTAATATACTTATTTTTGATGATATTACTGTTAATAAATCAAATTTTTCAGTAAATGTAAATAATAATTCAGTCCGACTGACTAAAACAGAATATGCCATTTTAAAGCTGCTTATGGAAAATCCTGAGCAGGTTATGACTAAATCTATAATACTTGAAAGAATAAGTGATGATACTCCTGACTGTGTTGAAAGCTCATTAAAGGTGCATATAAGTAATTTAAGAAAAAAGCTTAAAACAGCAGGCGGTAAAAATTATATTGAGGCAGTGTGGGGTATAGGCTTTAAAATGAAATCTTAACTGAATATTTACTATTTTCTTAACTGCTTTCTTAACTGTTATCTGTTAGAATTTCCGCATCAAATAAAGGAGGCATTATTATGGAATATGTTCTTGAAACAAATGCTTTGACAAAAAAATATAAAAATTTCAAAGCACTTGACAGACTTACCATGAAAATTCCAAAAGGCTCTATTTATGGTCTTGTGGGAAAAAACGGTGCGGGAAAAACTACCTTAATCCGTATAATCTGCGGATTACAAAATCCGACATCAGGCGAATATTCACTTTATGGTGAAAAAAGCAGTTCAAAAAATATCAAAAAGTCAAGACGAAGAATAGGTGCAGTTGTTGAAACACCATCAATTTACCTTGATATGACAGCTTATGATAATATTAAACAGCAGTATCTTATTCTTGGTATTCCGTCATTTGATGATATTGATGAGCTTTTAAGGCTGGTCGGCCTTGAAAATACAGGAAAGAAAAAGGTAAAAAATTTTTCTCTCGGTATGAAGCAGAGGTTAGGAATAGCAGTTGCACTTGCAGGCAGTCCTGATTTTATTGTTCTTGATGAGCCTGTTAATGGTCTTGACCCTCAGGGTATTATAGAAATGAGAGAGCTTATATTAAAGCTTAATAAAGAAAAAAATATAACCTTTCTTATTTCAAGTCATATTCTTGACGAGCTGTCAAAACTTGCTACTCATTATGGCTTTGTTGACAGTGGAAGAATTGTAAAGGAAATAAGTGCAAAGGAACTTGAAAAAGCCTGCAGTAAAGCAATCCGAATTACAGTATCGGATATTAATGCTCTTATACCTGTGCTTGATGAATATAAAATTGAATACACTGTTATCTCTGACACAGAGGCAGATATTTATTCTGATTTTAATGTATCAAAGCTTGTACTAAAGTTGGCAGAAAAAAACTGCAATGTTATTTCAATGTATGAGCGTGACGAAAATCTTGAGAGCTATTATATTAATCTTGTGGGAGGTAATGACAATGATTAAGCTTTTATCTGCTTCTTTACAACGTCTTTTTCGTGACAAATTATTATGGATAGCAGCTGCAGCATTATTTACATTATCAGCATTTATGATAATAAAAAACGGAATTAGTGTATCTGATATTGATGCAGCAAAGAATGTAAAAAGTCTTAATTCCTGTTTCTTTAACATATTGCCGGTAATAAGCTTTTTCTATGCAGTATTCATTTCTTTCTTTATCGGCACAGAGTACAGTGACGGAACAATAAGAAATAAAATTGTTATCGGTCACAGCAGAACAGATATTTATTTTTCTAACTACATTACATGTTTTACAGGGTCTATTATTATTTTAACAGCTATGCTTTGCGGATGTGCAGCAGGCGTTCCTTTTTTCGGATTCTGGCAGGGTGGAATAAAGGATTTTTTTATTAAAATATTGCTTTGTGTTTTTATTACAGCAACATTCACGGCTATTCTTACTTTAATAAGTATGTTATCATCAAACAAAGCAATAACAGTTGTTATTACAATCATTGCTTGTCTTGTGATTACTATATTATCAAGTACTATATATAATGTTCTTCAGGAGGCTGAATTTACACGTGAATTTATTTCATTGTCCGCAGATGGTAAAGTAGTTTTAGGTGATGAAATACCTAATCCTGCATATGTGTCAGGTGTTGAAAGAAAAATTGATGAATGGCTTTTGCAGTTTTTACCTGCAGGTCAGAGCATTTTGATTGCAAATGAAGAAATTACAAATCCGTTTATGAATATTGTATACTCTGTTATTTTTACAATTACTGCAAATGTTTGCGGTGTGCTTGCTTTCAGAAAAAAGAATTTAAAATAAAGGACTTATTATGGATTTCTGGTTATGGGTTATAATTGCAGTATTAATAATCATTATTGCTGTGCTGATATTAAAAATTTATTTACTTCATAAATCAGCAGATGAAATAAATTCTGCCTTTAGCGAAAAGATAAATAACGATACAAATACGCTTATTGACCTTTCCTGCCGTGACAAGCATATGCAAAGACTGGCTAATGGTATTAATAATGAGCTGAAAAAGCTCAGAGCAGACAGAAGAAAATTTCAGCAGGGTGATTTGGAGCTTAAAGAGGCAGTAACAAATATTTCACATGATTTGCGAACCCCTCTTACAGTCATATGCGGCTATATTTCTTTGTTGAAAAATGAGAAAAAATCACCAAATGCAGAAAAGTATATTGAAATAATTTCTGCTCGTGCAAAGGTGCTTAAGCAGTTAACTGAAGAGCTTTTCAGATACTCGGTTATAACTACTGCCGATGATGATAATAAGACAGAACAAATTGAAATTAATTCTGTGCTTGAGGAAAGTATAGCTGCTCATTTTGCTTTGATAAGTGAAAAAAATATTGTTCCTGATATTTCAATAACCGAAAGAAAAATAATCTGTAATATTAACAAAAACGCATTGCTGAGAATTTTTCAGAATATTATCAGCAATGCGGTAAAATACAGTGACGGCGATTTAAAAATTATTTTGAATGATGACGGCGAAATTATTTTTTCAAACCACGCACAAAAGCTTGACGAAATTCAGATCGGCAGACTTTTTGACAGATTTTATACTGTTCGCACAGCTAATGAATCCACAGGTCTTGGTCTTTCAATTGCCAGAACACTTACTAAAAAGATGAATGGTACAATCAATGCGAATTATAAAGATGATGTATTAAGCATTAATATAAATTTCCCAACATTATAATTCAATATTGCTTGTAAAATAAAATAACCTATTGTATAATGAATTTTCAGGGAGGTGCGAAATGAGAATTTTTAAAAACAGAGGCGACATATATTTTTCAAAATATAATAAAGAAAAGTCAGCAGAACAGAAAATTCTGATTATTGCACTTGCTGTTATAGTTGTTTTTACAATAATATTTGTGCTTGCACTCAGTATTAAAAATGATTTCAGTGTCAAAAAATTTTTCGAGCCTGAAAATATTAATGTAACAAATCAGATAAGTGTCGATGATGGTGAAGATACAGAAGTACCTGACGTAAGCGGAAAACGCAATTTTATTACTATTGTTCACAAGGATGACGAGCTTTTATTTGCTGCTCTTGTTCAGGTTGATATGGACAATATTTCATATAAAGCGGCAATGCTTAAGGCGTCAACAGAAATTGACGGTAATAATCTTAATAAGATTTATAAATCATCAGGTGCTGAAAATGTAAAGAAAGCAATTGATACTTATATCGGCACAGCTTTTGATTATTATATTTCAATAGAAGCATCGGATTTTGAGGAACTGTATAATGAGTTTGGTTCAGTTAATTATCCGATTTTAAATGACATTAAGTACAGAGAAAATGACAGTCCTGTTTCGTATACCTTAAAGATTAAGTCAGGTGAGCAGAATATTAACGGAAAGCATTTTATTAATCTGACAAGATATTATCTTGATGCTGAAAACAGCTCTTCACAGGCAAGTGAGCTGTTGCTTGCAGGTCTTTCACAACAATTGAACAGTGAAAATTTAAAACACAGTGAACAGCTTTTCAGAACCTTTGTTTCACTGTCGGATACAAATATTTCAGTTCGTGATTTTTCACTTGCAGGTGACAGGCTAAGTGTTATCGGCAATGATATGGTTGCAAAGGGCGTTTATAATGCTCAGGCAGACTATGACGGTAACAGACTGACAGATGACAGTCTGAAAAAAATAAAGGGTTATTTTGTTAAATAAGAAATAAGCGGTGGTTTTATGGATAAGGAAAGAATTGAAAAAGCAGTAAGAGAAATTTTAATTGCGGTAGGTGAAGACCCTGACAGATCAGGTCTTGTTGAAACTCCCAGAAGAGTTGCTAATATGTATGAGGAACTTTTTGCAGGACTCAGCGAGGATCCTCATCAGCATTTAAAGTTTTTTGATGAAAAGTCAAATGATGAGCTTGTTATTGTAAGGGATATTCCATTCAGCTCAATGTGCGAGCATCATCTTCTGCCCTTTGTCGGCAAGGCACATATTGCATATATCCCAAGTGACAATAAAATTATCGGACTTTCAAAGCTTGCAAGAATTGTTGATAACTTTGCTAAAAAACCGCAGGTGCAGGAAAGACTGACACACGACATTGCAGACTTTTTAAATGACAATTTAAGTCCTAAGGGTGTTGCAGTTATTATTGAAGCTGAGCATATGTGTATGTCAATTCGCGGTGCAAAGGCGTCAGGCTCGCAGACACAGACCTCTGCACTCAGGGGAATACTAAGAAACGATGCACGTTCAAGAGCAGAGGTGCTTGCTCTGCTTAATAAATAATACAAAAGGAATAAATTATGATTTGGAATTGCAGAAATAAGAAGATAGAATATGGTGACAGGGTGCTTGTAATGGGTATTGTCAATGTTACGCCTGACAGCTTCAGCGATGGTGGAGATCATTTTTCCCCTGCTGATGCTGTTGACTGTGCACTTCGTCTTGAGTCAGAGGGTGCTGATATTATTGATATCGGCGGACAGTCAACACGTCCCGGTCATATTCCTGTAAGTGATGCTGAGGAATGGGCAAGGCTTGAGCCTGTACTTAAGGCTCTTGACGGAAAATTATCTGTTCCTGTTTCAGTTGATACATATTATCCGCTTGTGGCGGAGAAGGCTCTTGAAGCGGGCGCTGATATAATTAATGACGTGAGCGGTGTAATATCTCATAGAATGGCAGAAATCGTCAGATTTTACCGTGCTGGCTGGATTTTAATGCATAATGGTGCAGGAACACCTGATGATATTAAGACTTTTTTTGAAAAATGCATTATTGAGTGTGATAGTTTAGGTGTTGATAAATCTCAGCTTTGTCTTGATATGGGTATCGGCTTCGGTAAGAATTATGAGGAGAATATGCTCCTTCTCGCAAATGTCAGCAAATATAAAATCGAAGGCTTTCCTCTTCTTCTCGGCACATCAAGAAAAAGAGTTATAGGTCAGGGCAGTGAGCAGGATAATCCCAAAGAACGCATTTACGGCAATATAGCTGCCGATACAGCGGCAATTTTAGGCGGAGTCAATATAATTCGTGTTCACGATGTGAAAAATGAAAAGCAGGGCATTTTAATGGCTCAGAATATGAAAGGCTTTATTTTAAATGGATAAAATTTTAATTCGTGATTTAAAGATTTTTGCATACCATGGTGTTAATCCTGAGGAAAAGGAAGACGGTCAGCATTTTGTTTTTGATATTGATATGAATGTTAATATGACAAAGGCTTGCCACAGTGATAATGTTGATGATACCGTAAGCTATGCAAAGGTAATAAAAACAGTTACACGTGTTGTAACTGAAGAAAAATATGACCTGCTTGAAAGAGTAGCTCAGGTAACAGCAGATGCTATACTCAGTGAGTATCCTGATATATTCAGTGTTAATATCACTCTCAAAAAGCCAGAAGCACCAATGAAAGCCGATTTCGGCTGGGTAGGTGTTGAAATATTCAGAGAAAGGTAAAATACGGCATAGATGTGCTGTAAAGCGTATGGAGTATATTTTAAGTGTAGGAACTAATATCGGTGACAGAAAAGCAAATATTGACAAATGCATTGACTGCATTAATCTGCTGCCGTATACTGATGTAATCAATCAGTCAAAAATTTATGAAACCGAGCCTGTTGGATATGCAAGACAGGAGAATTTTTATAATATTATTTTAAAGGTTGAGTCAATTTTTGAACCCCATGAAATGCTCGGTGCATGCCTTGGAATTGAGGCAGGCTTCGGCAGACTGAGAACAGTCCGCTATGGTCCGAGAATTATTGATGTTGATATAATTTTTGCGGAAAATGAAAAGATTGAAAGCAGAAACCTTCTGATACCTCATCCAAGGTATTCTGAAAGACGTTTTATCTTAGAGCCTCTTATTGATTTATTCCCTGACGGAATAGTTTACGGAACAGATATCAAGCCTTTTATTGAAAAGCTTGAGGGTCAGGACATTACAGAACTTGATATATAAAAAACAGACAGCTAATCACTGTCTGTTTTTTATGTTTTTATTAATTCTTAATTTTTCCGTTGTTGAAATTTTATTTTGATGTGTTTTAATTCTACCATAATAATTTTGAAGGAGAAATAAAATGAAACAAAAATTAATAATACTTTTATCACTGTCTATACTAATTTTTTTTACTGCCTGCAGTAACAGTACTGTAAAAACAAATGAAAATGATAAGTGGAAGAAATATTCAAATTATTATTCAACTGTGGTGCAATACAGCGGAGAAAATGACGGCGGTAAAAAATATTTGGAAATTGCAAGGAAGAGTGCTGAGCTTTTTCCTGTTCTTGAGGAAAATGTCGGTGCATTTGTGATGGATGCATATAATTACCAAAGTAATGACAGCGAGGGCACGCCGCTGTATAATTGGAACACTTTTCATTATCCTGAAGAAATTGACCCTAATGGCAGGTCAATAAGAGTAAGTAAAAATTATTTCAGACATAATCCGATTAATGCCTCAAATGATGTGAATTTAGAAGAACAAATAATTTATGATGATATGGTTTTAAATATACTTGTTCCTGAAAAATATAAGAATAAGGAAGAACAGATTATTAAAGCATATCTTGATAATTTTTATTTTGAAAAGGTTACTGCCGAAAATCACTATAACGAAGAGGCAGGAATAAAAGAAAAGCTTGAAATCAGTAAGGATGATTTAAAAATCAATATCATTTATGTAAAGGATAATCAAAAATATTTTACATTCAGAAAGGATTGTGCAGCCTTAACAGATAATATAATAGAAGATCCTATAGTGCAGATATACACATCAAATATTCATTGCAATTATGCTCACAGCATACTTTCGCAGTGGTGCTATTTTTATTCAGAAAAAGGAAGTGCTGATGAAGTGTACAGTGAAATTTTACCATTGCTTAAGCAATGCGGTGCAGATAATATCAAAAAAGTTGAATCTATTTGCAGTTAATAAAACAAAAGCCACGGATACGCAGATAGGGGTGCAGTAATGTCATATCTCTCGTCTAACCGTCCATAATAATGCTCGGCTTAGAGGGTATAATCTCAGCCGTCCGAAGACAGCACCCCTGACTTATTAAGTTAGCTACAATATAATACCGCAGTGTTTGTTTGTCGATATTTATAATTCAAAGGGATAAACAAGCTTCATCTGCCTGCGGCATTCATCTATAATTCCCATACAGGCTCTGGTGGCGGATAATGGAATATAGTCAGATTCTGTTTTTCCTGCTCTTATTTCCTCTGACACTCTTGTAAATTCAGTGAGGTAATCCGTTTTGCCATTGAATATGGTTTTCCCGTTTTTGTTTTTAAGTATTGCCTTTGATGCCATATGAAAGAAGGCAGGCAGACTTATTTCCCCCTTACTGCCTTTAATTATACAGTTTTCTTTAAGACTGCATAATGACATATTAAGAGTGCATTTGAAATTTTTATATTCAAGAATAACTGTTTCTTTAATGTCAATTCCGTTTCTCAGTGTGCCTTTGCAGGTGATTTTTTCAGGCACACCGAAAAGATTATAGCAGTAGGTTATGGGATAAATTCCGATGTCAAGCAGTGCACCGCCTGCTGTTGAGGGGGTCAGTACTCTTGAGTTTTTAGGCATCAGTATTCCTGGAAAAGCATAGTTGATTGTGACTCTATTTATATCACCAATCTGCTTTTTGTCAACCCATTTTTTAACTGTCAGTGCAACATCTGAAAACCATGTCCACATAGCCTCGCAGAAATATACCTGATTTCTTTTTGCCGCTTCAGCAAGAATATCAACATCCTTTGTTGTTACACCAACAGGCTTTTCGCAAAGCACTGGCTTGCCAAGCTCCATTGACCTTATGGCATAATCAACGTGTGATGTATGCGGTGTTGCAATGTACACACCGTCAACATCCTCTCTGTCAACTGCTTTGTCAAAATTATCAAAAGCCTGTGCGTTGTATTTTTCAGCAAAAGCAGCAGCCTTGTCAGAATTCCTGCTGTAAACAGTGGTTATAATATGATTTCCCTTAACAATTTCTTTTGCCGTTGAGTTTGCAATGTTGCCGCTGCCGATATATGCCCATCTGAATTTGTCCATAAAATCCTCCTGATGTTGTTTGTTATAATAATTATATCAAACAATATTTTGCCTTTCAACAGTCACAAAAATAAAAAGGACTGATTATTCAGCCCTTTTTAATACAATATGCAATATTTTGTTTAATCGTTTTCAAGCAGACCCTTGTAAAATTCGCAGTAATCCTGTCTGTTGTCTGCAGTGAAAGCCATTGCCTCACGTGGGTGGCGGTTGAGCTGACCTGTCAGCATATACTGCACATCATATCCCCATACAACTCCGCTTTCCTTAAGCGGAATAATATATTTTTCAAGGAATGTAAGAAGGCTGTAAAGATTATACTTCGGATTTTTAAGGAATCCTAAAAGAAGCTCCATTGCACAGTTACCTGCACCTCTGCCCATACCTGATGCAGTGGCATCAAGGAAGGAAACACCGTAGGACATAGTTTCAATTGTATTTGCAAATGCAAGATTCTGATTGTTGTGAGCGTGGAAACCGATTGCTTTGCCGTATTTTTCACCTATCTCAAGATACTGCTTTGCAAGCTTTCCTGCATTTTCAGGGTAGAGAGAGCCGTAGCTGTCAACAAGATAAATTACGTCAACACTGCTGTCACCAAGCATTTCAAGAGCAGACTCAACCTGCTCACTGTTTGCCTGGCTGATTGCCATAATATTGCAGGTCGTTTCGTAACCAAGGCTGTTGAAATGTTCAATCATTTCAATGGCAGCAGGAATCTGGTGAATGTAGCAAGCCACACGTACCATATCTATAACGCTTTCACTTTTTGGGACAAAGTCATCCTTGTAATCGCATCTGCCTACATCTGCCATTACTGCAATTTTCATATCGCTGATATTCTCGCCTACGATTGAGCGGAGGTCTGCCTCGTCACAGAATTTCCATTTTCCGAAATCCTTGGGGTCAAAAAGATTTTTAGAAGCACGATAGCCGAATTCCATATAGTCAACGCCTGATTTGATATTTGATTTATAAAGTTCAGTAACAAATTCGTCTGTAAATTCAAAATTGTTGCAAAGACCGCCGTCACGGATTGTTGCGTCAAGTACTTTAACGTCCTTACGAACGGACATTAAGTTACCCTTTCTGTTGTTCATAATTATACCTCACTTAACTTTATTGCTTTAAAGTCTAAATGCTTTAAAGCGGATTAGTGATATTATAGCAGACCTTTTTTTTAAAATCAAGTAAAAATTAAGAAATATTTGCGATGGTTTTTCGATAATAAAGCATTGCGAATTGTAAACCTAAAATAAAATAATGGTTGACAATACTGCGGGTTAGTGGAATAATCTTAGAAAAAAAGGAGGCGTTGATATGTCTGAAGAAAACGTTAAAAAGAAAAAATTCAAAACAATTGACATTGTTTATGTAGGTTTGTTTGCGGCACTGATTGCTGTCTGTGCATGGATTTCAATTCCTATGACAGTGTCCTTCACACTTCAAACCTGTGCAATTTGTCTTACCGCAGGCTTGCTTGGATGGAAGAGGGGTACACTAACCGTAATTATCTATATTCTGCTTGGTATGGTTGGCTTGCCTGTATTTACAGGCTTTAAAAGCGGTATTGCCGCTGTAACAGGACCAACAGGCGGGTATATTGTGGGATTTATTTTTACCGCTCTTATTGTTGGTCTTGCTGCCGACAAGTTTGGCAAAAAGCTTTGGGTAAATGTTATTTTTATGGCTGTCGGAATTCTTGTATGCTATTTATTCGGAACAGTATGGTTTATGATTGCATATAAGGTTACATTTGCTTCAGCATTAACCACCTGTGTTATTCCGTTTTTAATTCCTGATGCTGCTAAAGTTGCTGTTGCAGCCGTTCTTGTCAACAGATTAAAAAAATTTGTTAAATAACAAATTTCCTATTGTAATAGCCGATGCCTTGTATTATAATATCAAAAATTAATTTTTAAGGAGTTTAGCTATGCATCTGTTAAAAATTGATAAGGATAATTATATCGGTCAGGCGGATCCGTTTATTCTTGAGCATAAAGAAAGATATTATATCTATACTACAGGTCACGATGGTGTTTATGCATATCATTCAGATGATTTGTTTGACGGCTGGGAATTTGCAGGCAGAGTAATGACTGTGCCTGAGCATGATTCATTCTGGGCACCGAGCGTTATTGAGCTTGACGGAAAATTTTATATGTACAATTCAATTGAAATATATGACGACGAGCCTGATAAGGGCGGTCACAGGGGCGCAATGTTTGTTTCAGAGGCAGATAATCCCCTTGGTCCGTTTACTAATGCAACACAGCTTCTTCACCCCTTTTCGATTGATTCTCACGTTGTTAAGAATGAGTCAGGTCTTTTCATTTTTTATTCTACAAACAAATTTGAGGGTGACAGAATAGGCACTTATATTGTTGTTGATAAAATGACAGACCCTTACCACGCTGAGGGTAATCCTGTTACAGTAGTTGAGCCTACACTTGATGAGGATATTTACAGACGTGACAGATATAAAAAGGGTCAGCACTGGCACACAATTGAGGGTGCTTTCTACTTTAAAGAAGGTGACTGGCAGTATGTGATGTATTCAGGCAACTGCTTTGAAGAGCCGACATACTACATCGGCTATGCCCGTGCAAAGACTGATGAAACAGACCTGAGAAAAATCAGGTTTGAAAAATATCCTGATGATAATACTTATCATCCTGTTATTTCAGCCAATGATTTTGAGGAAGGCACAGGCCACCACTCAATGATTAAAAAGAATGGTCAGTGGTATGCAGTTTATCACGCAAGAGATTATGATGATGGATTGAATGCAAGTGCGTTTGATGCAAGAAATGCAAGAATATGCAAGCTGAATGTTAAGGATGGTATTATTACAGCAGAAAGATATAAGGATAAGGTTTAAAAATTACAAAGCACCACCGCTAAGGCAGTGGTGCTTATATTTATATTGTCAGATTTTTCTTATGCTTATTTCTCCGCTTCTCAGTACTGTCCGCTCACCATTTTCAAGCTCTACCTCAAGTCCGCCCGTTTCATCAATGGCAACTGCTGTTGCAGGTGTTGCCTCACCATTTTTAATAAATCTGATTTTTTCACCTATAACAAGCGAGTGACTGCGGTAATAGTCGATAAAGCTCTTTATATCACCCTTTGCAATTTTTACAAGCTCGTTGCAGACCTCGGCAATCAAAAGACTTCTGTTGATTTTCTCATTAAGACAGCCTGCATTTTCAACATCGTCAGGGAATTTGTCAGTACTTATATTTATACCGATACCTATTATAACATTGCCGACAATACCTTCTTCAAAATCAGTTATTGCTTCGGTTAAAATTCCGCAGATTTTTTTGCCGTCAAGATAAACATCATTTACCCACTTGATTTTAGGCTTTTTGCTTGTCGTTTTTTCGATTGCCTTACATACCGCAACAGCCGCCGCAGTTGTGGCAGTTACAGCATTCTGAAGGGGAAGCTGCGGATTTAAAGCAAGTGAAAAATAAATTCCTGTCCCCGATGGTGAATAAAAGCTCTTTCCCTGTCTGCCCCTGCCTGCACTCTGCTGTTCGGCAACGACTAAAAATTCCCCGTCTTTTCCTTCTGCAATTAAACGCTTGCAGCAGTTGTTTGTGCTGTCAACAGTGGGATAGTATATTACTTCTATATCACTTTTTACGTATCGTTTTATACTCGGTGCGGAAATTATGCTGTCGTTTTCAATAAGTCTGTAGCCCTTGTTTGTAACAGCGTCAATCTCATATCCTTCGTTAATGAGTTTTTTTATACTTTTCCATACAGCGGCACGGCTTTTGCCGAATTTTTTGGCAAGCTCTTCGCCGCTTATGTAGTCTGTTGTGTTCAGCAGCTCAAAAATTATTTCATCCTTCAACGCCATTGTTTACTCCTTTTAAGAAATGGGTTTACAATATAAACGATTTAAAGTGCTGAGAAAGACTCTCAGCACCCGTTTTTTTATTTTCTTATATAAAATACTGCTAAGGTTTTAGGTCCGCAGTGTGATGATATTGTGCAGCCTGCATCCGCTGTAATAACCTCAGTAAATTTATTCTTACCTTCGATTACACCCTTGGCAAAGCTGATTATTTCAGGGTTAATATCACCGCTGTTGGCAATGACAACTCTGGCTGGGTCAATTTTGCCGATATCCTTCAGACTGTCTGTAATGTATTGCTTATATACAAGATCAATTTTTCCTCTGTATTTTTTTGCAACATCAAGTCTGCCTGTTTCGTCAACAGCTATGCTCGGTTTAATACCAAGCACATTTGCACTGAACTTTGCAACTCCTGAGCATCTTCCGCCTTTGTGCAGGTACTCGAGATTGTTTAAAACAAAGGTGGTGCTAACCTTAGGAACAAGTGAATTGACGCGGTTGTAGATTTTTTTTGCATCAAAGCCCTTTGCCCTGAAATCACAGGCTTTTAAGACAAGCAGTCCCATTGCAGTGCAAAGACTTTTTGAATCAATACAGTAAATATCTTCAAATTCTGATGCAGCAATGCACGCATTCTGATAGCTTGACGATATTGCGGAACTCAGGCCGATATGAACAACAGCCTTACCCTGCTCAGCAAAATCTCTGAACACCTCACTGTACTGTGCCGGTGTTACAGCAGATGTTTTAGGCAGATCGCCTGTTTTATCAACATATGAATATATGTCACGTGGAAAAATATCCACACCGTCTGAATAAGATTTATCGCCTAACAAAATAGATAATGGCAGTATTGTAATATTATTTTTTTCAATAAGGTAATGTGGCAAATCGCAGGTGGAGTCTGCCGTTATCATAACTTCTTTCAAAATATCACTCTCTGAAACAGTAATTTGTGACGGGTTTTGATTAATCCCGATTTCACAAGATTATAGCATAAAGCAAAAGGATAATCAACAAGAATAGAAAAGTGTTTATTATTAGTTTATTATTTGCCGAAGGTTATCTGAACTCTGCCAAGCTTGTCACGGTCATAGGTTTTGTCAAAATAGATAAACAGTGTATTATCTCTGATAGCTGCTGAGTAAGAAATGTCATCTTTTCCGTCATTGACAAGCAATGAAAATCTGCCTTCATTAAGCTGCGTTTTGTCAAAGCTATAGCCTTCTTTTGCAGTTATTGATACTCCGTTCTGGGAAAAGATAATATTCTGAGCATTTTTAATATCGCTTGCTTCGCCTGCAAGATTTTGCTGTGAATGAATTGCTGAATTGCTTAATGAAAAGCCTGTATCAATTGCTTTGATTACTTTGCTGTTGCCTGAGGAAGCGGGGCCTGTATTGTTTATTGTATAAGCCCAGTTCTCCTTCGCTGTTTCGCGTGGGTCGGATACCTTGTATTCATCAAGCGTTTCAAAGCTGATTGTTTTAGGCTTAACACGGAATTTTCCTTCACTGATTATCATTTCCGTGTGGATATTTCCTATATGGTGATTTTCATTTGATTCATTGTAATTTACAATAACCTGTATATCAAGTGTTATTGTGCCGTCCTCTAAAATATTATAAACGCCAAGACCACGGTTATACTTAAGGATATTATAATAATGCTTTTTTGTATCACTCAGTGCAAGTGCATAGCTTACATACTTATTGTCAGTTAAGCCTGTTTCTTCATTATAGTTTATTTTTTCATTGATGTCGTTCATTGCAAACTGAAGAAATTTCTTTGTCTGAAGCTGAGTTACCTCAAATTTTATGGCATTGTTAAAAACATCCTTCCACGTGCTTTCACGTGCAATTGAATATCCGAGCTTTTTAGCACCGTCAACAGTTTGTTCTGTTATAAGGTAAAGCTCATATGAATAGACAGTTTTTCCTGTTACTCTGTTTGAGCTGTCAACCACCTTTATAATCAGCTCTTTACTGCCGTCACCATCAAAGTCATTATAGTAAAGCTCAGGAGTTGATATTGCAATTGATTTTTTCCAGCTTGAAAATTCAAGCTTTGCATTATCTGCAGAAACAAGTGTTGCGGTTTCGCCGTCAAAAAACAGCTTGTAGCCGCTTTCTTTGTTTTCAGCGACAAGCTCATTGTTCAAGGCTTCTGTACTTTTTTCCTGAGTAATTATATTTTCGCTGTTGTTTTCAAGTGCTTTTTTGTTTTTATATTTAACAGAAAAAGCAAATGCGATGATAACTGCAATCAAAACTGCAATTAACGGTAATATCTTTTTCATTTAATTTGTCCTTAATTAATATTTATCAGCATATTTAAATAAAATTTTTTCACTGTT
>DBFOUY010000240.1:0-5189 GCA_048365975.1 Eubacterium sp. | reverse complement strand
TCTCCCCATTTATCAAAGGCTTTAAGAACAACCTCAGTATCACAATGAGTATCAAAGCTGTATCCGAAGGATTTAAGCATATCCCTGACCTCATCGGTATTATAAAGCTCGCCGTTATAAACAATAATATAATTACCGAAGTGCATCGGCTGAGCACCCTTTTCAACATCAATAACCGCAAGTCTTCTGTGTATCAGAGCAATATTGCGGTCAACATATTCACCTTTTCCGTCAGGTCCTCTCATTTTCAGTGATGAACTCATTTTTTCAATTACAGGCTTTTCAGCCCTTAAATCTATGGATGAAGATAAAATTCCTGCTATTCCGCACATATATAAATCACCTCAGCCTACTATATGTATTTTGTGAAAAATAGTTACAAAAAATCAAAATGTTAACTTCAGTTGACAAAATTTCCATTAAAAATTGCTGGTAAGCAACCGATTTATGTGTTATATTTGTGGTGAGGTGATAAGATGACATTAGGAAACAGACTTTACGAAATGAGAAAGGAAAAGGGTCTGTCACAGGAAAAGACAGCAGAAATACTTGGTGTAACAAGACAGACTATATCAAAATGGGAAACAGATCAGTCAACTCCTGACTTTGACAAAATACTGCCGTTATGTGAGCTTTACGGAATAAGCACCGAAGAGCTTCTGACAGGCAAAAAAAGTGAAAGCTTCATAATAGAAAATACAATTGATGATAACAGAAATGAAGAAAGCAGTGAATATAATTACGATAACAGATACAATTATTATAACGACACTGTACAAAACGAAAATAACAATGATGAATTAAATAAGGAATCAGCAAACGGCAGAAAAAGATTTGCAATACTTACATCAATAGCTGTTTGTATGTATATACTTTCAATAGTACCGCTGATTATTTTTGACGGCAGTGATGCTTCAACCGCAGTCTTTTTTGTTATAATAGCACTTGCTACAATGATTATAGTTTTCGGTGCACTGTCAAAACCGAAAAGACATGGTAATGATGAATTTGAAAATGTTATGACAAATCAGAAAAAAATATACAAGCAAATAACAGGTATCCTATCAGGCATTACTGTCTGCATTTATCTTGGAATCAGCTTTCTTACATACAGATGGGATATGACCTGGATTATCTGGATTATTTACGGCGTTGTCTGCAAAATCGTGGATTTATCTTTAACACTTAAGGAGAGTAATAAAAATGGAGAAAAATAACAGAGGATTACTTATTACACTTATTGTTTTGCTGAGTGCAGTTGCCTTGCTGCTGTCAGGTATATTTACATTTGCTTTGATTTCAGGCACAAGGTCGTTTAAATCATTCATTCCTATGAAAAACCAGACAGTTTTTGACGAAAGCTACAGTTCAAAGGAAATAAAAAACATTATAATTGACAGTGATGCAGGTGACATAGTTTTGAAAAATTCTGATGACGGAGAAATTCGTCTTACTGCTGAAGGAATAAAAAGCAGTGGTTTCAGTGCAGACACTGAGGGCGATGTTCTCAGCATAACAAGCTCAGAAAGCAGAAAAATGAATTTTTTCGGTTTTAATGCATATAGAACAGAAATTGTTTTATATGTTCCTGATAAAATTGACTCTATTAATATAACATCAGGCTTTGGTGATGTTGAAATCGAGGATGAGCTTGTAACAAAGCTTACTATTGATAATGATATGGGAGATATTGATGCAAAAAAGCTGGGCGGCTCATTTGACCTAAACACAAATATGGGTAATATAGATATTGAAAAAATAAATATTACTGCAAATTCTAAAGCCGCAACAAATATGGGTGACATTGATATTGAAAAAACAAATGAGATAAATATTTATGCAAAAACCGCTATGGGCGACTGCGATGTCAAGGACAATACACCGACTGCTGATATTATTCTGACTGCCGAAACAGATATGGGCAACATTGAAATAAACGATTAATTGAAAGGCATAAACCTATTTTTGTTATCTAAAATCTTAATTTGTATATTTTAACTAAATTATTGCCAGAATTTTTTACACTACCTTTTATTGAAAAAAGCGCCCTGCTATTGTAAAATAATATAATAAGATATGAAAGGCTGTGAGAACAATATGGATAAACCCGTTTACACAATAACATCAAACCGTGACGAGAGAGTGTTCATTCACGCAATGCCGGGGCACTACATTTCATCATCAAACCATATAAATTATTACATAGGCACATCTGACATAAAGCACAACCACGATGTTTCGGTTGATGCGGCAATGCTGCTTGCACAGTATTATAATGAAAGAAGCATTAAGGTTGATACTGTTTTGTGCCTTTATGAAACACAGGCACTTGGTGCATATCTTGCACACGAGCTTTCAAGACCGAATATGCTTAATCCTAATCCTGAAAACAAGGTGTTTGTTCTTGGTCCTGAATATGACTCAGCAGGAAATCTTATTTTCCGTGACAATTTGAAAAAACTTATAAACTCAAAAAATGTTGTTATTTTAATATCCTGTATCACAAGCGGAAAAACAGTTGAAAGAGCTGTTGAAAGTGTTTCATACTACGGTGGAAACGTGGTGGGAATATCATCTGTTTTCTCAGCAATTGACAAGGTTGAGGATATGGAAATCAACACTATCTTTACTAAAGAGGATGTACCTGGCTATGCATATTACACACCTCATAACTGCCCTCACTGTGCTGCAGGTGAAAGAGTTGATGCAATTGCCAACGGCTACGGATACTCACTTCTTTAATTAGCACTTGACAAAAAAATATAATTTGTTATAATATTTATACAATTTAATAGTACCCAAGCAAAGGCTAAGAAGCAGAAAAAGACCTTATTAATTTAGTTTCAGAGAATTGACGGCTGGTGAAAGTCAATACAGATTATCTGGTGCATAGCTCTCTGCAGAGCCGCTGTTCTGAATAGCAATCAATAGGAACAGCCGTGTTGTTACGTTATAAACAAAGGCATTGATTGATGCTAAAGGGCAATTTATTTGCTGAAATAGGGTGGTACCACGTATAATTATTACGTCCCTATACATTACTGTATAGGGGCTTATTTTTTGTTCCTATGCACTGCAACTGAAAGGAGATTTTAATTATGAAAAAAGGTTATGAAAAATACATCGGATTTAAGCCGATAAACATTCCTGACCGCACATGGCCTGACAAAACCATTACAAAGGCACCTATCTGGTGCTCAGTTGATATGCGTGACGGCAATCAGGCACTTGTTGACCCTATGAATCTGCAGGAGAAGCTTGAGCTTTTCTCTACACTTGTTGAAATCGGTGTTAAGGAAATTGAGGTTGGTTTCCCTTCTGCCAGCGAAACTGAATATGAGATTTTAAGAACACTTATTGACGGCGGATACATCCCTGACGATGTAACTATTCAGGTGCTTGTTCAGGCAAGACCCCACCTTATCAAAAAGACCTTTGAGGCAATTAAAGGTGCTAAAAATGTAATCGTTCATTTTTACAATTCAACCTCAACACTTCAGAGAAAGGTTGTTTTCAAAACTGATATGCAGGGTGTAATTGACATTGCTGTTAAGGGTGCAAAGCTTATTTATGAGCTGACCGAGGAGCAGAAAAAGTCAAATCCTGAAACAAATATCCGCTTTGAATACAGCCCTGAAAGCTTCACAGGAACAGAAATGGACAATGCTGTTGAAATTTGCAGACAGGTTATGGAGGAGCTTCATATCACAAAGGATAATCCTATAATTCTTAACCTGCCGTCAACTGTTGAAGGCTCAACACCAAACGGCTATGCTGACCAGATTGAATATTTCTGTCGTCATCTGCCAAACCGTGATGCAGCTATAATTTCACTGCACCCTCACAATGACAGAGGCACAGGTGTTGCCGCTGCCGAGCTTGCATTGCTTGCAGGTGCTGACAGAATTGAGGGCACACTCTTCGGCAATGGTGAAAGAACAGGTAACGTTGACTTAGTTACTCTTGCTCTTAATATGTGGACACAGGGTGTTGATCCTGAGCTTGATTTCCACAACATAAATAAAATCAAAGAGGTATATGAACGCACAACAAAAATGGTTGTTCCGCCTCGTCATCCATATGCAGGTGAGCTGGTATTCACAGCCTTCTCAGGCTCACACCAGGACGCTATCAACAAGGGTAAAATGTATATGGAGGAAAGCGGCACAGAGCTTTGGGAGGTGCCTTATCTCCCTATCGATCCGGCAGATGTTGGCAGAGAATACGAGCCTATCATCCGCATCAACTCACAGAGCGGCAAGGGCGGCACTGCATACATTCTTGCTAACGATTACGGCATTAAAATGCCTAAAGCTATGCACCCTGAATTTGGTGCGGTAGTTCAGAAAGCCTGTGACGAAAAAGGCAAAGAGCTCCACAATCAGGAAATATTTGACCTTTTCCAGAAGGAATACAGAAATGTCTGCGGTCCTTACAGACTGCTTAATTACAAAATCAGCGAGGAAAAGAACGAGGCTGATTATATGACATCTGTTCACTTTACAGGCGAGATTAAATATAAGAACAATGAGCCTGTCAAGATTGAGGGCACAGGCTCAGGACCTATAGGTGCATTCTGTCAGGCTATGAACAAGGTCGGACTTACAGGCTATGAATTTGTTGATTACAGCGAGCATGCAATTGCAGTAGGCTCAGATTCAAAGGCTATCAGCTATATTCATCTTAAAAATCCGCAGGGCAAGGATGTATTCGGTATCGGCGTAAGCCACAACATCAGCTACGCTTCAATGAAGGGTATTATCTGTGCAATCAACCGTGATCAGGATGACACAATGCGTGATGACACAATGCCGGGAATATTTGATGTTTGCTAATCTGAGTTGGAGGAAAATATTATGAACAGTTATAAAATTACAGTATTAAAGGGCGACGGAATAGGTCCTGAAATCGTTGATGAATGTATAAAGGTGCTTGATAAGGCAGGAGAAAAATTCGGCTTTAAGCTTGATTATGATTACCAGCTTTTAGGCGGCGCTGCAATTGATGCCACAGGTGTTCCTTTCCCTGAGGAAACAGAGAAAGCCTGCAAGGCAAGTGATGCTGTGCTACTTGGTTCAGTAGGCGGTCCTAAGTGGGATACTCTGCCAAGTGAAATCAGACCTGAAAAGGGACTTCTTGCAATCCGTGAGGCACTTGGCTTATTCGCAAACCTTCGCCCTGCAAAGATT
>DBFOUY010000239.1:0-3614 GCA_048365975.1 Eubacterium sp. | reverse complement strand
GTCCTTATAATCGCAGTATTCACAAGTGTTTTTATGTACCTTATCCTTAACGGGATTCTGATTTATATTGCCCATATGCAGCTCCATACCCATTTGAGCAACATGCTTATTTATCTGTTTATGTATGTATCCGAGCTGTTCAAGCTGTGCAAGCTTACCCGTAAGCGTGCCGTCTTTTTTTGCTTTAACAGGAATATATATCCCAGCAAGCTCATGATCCATTGCTCTTGCAATTTCGCCGTCGTCAGTATCAAGCACAATTCCCTTCATCTTGAAGGATGCATTTTCCTCACTTTTCACAGTATCCTTTGCAGCAGTACGTGAATCAAAGCTGAAAATATTTCTTGCAGCGTGCATATAAAGAACACCTGCAGGAATTCCCGTTAATTCAGCATTTTTATCTTCACAAAGTGAGAAAAGATAAATAAACATCTGAAGATTCAAGCCGTGCAGAATATCTGAATAATTAAAGCTTTTGCTGCCTGATTTATAGTCAACAACTCTGACATAGCGTTCACCATTATGTTCATATGTATCAACTCTGTCAATAGAGCCTCTTATTTGTATTGTTCCCCCATCGTCAAGCATAATCTGCTCAGGCTTAACCTGACCATCTTTGTCAATATCAAGCTCAAAAGCATTTGCTTCAAAATCACTGTGAGCAAACTCGTCAGCAAGATGATAAACAACACTGTATATCAATTTTGACAGACGTCTGTAATTATATTTGAATCTGACTGATAAATCAGAAGCACTTCCCATTTCCTGTTCGAAATACATTGCTGTGAATTTGTCAACAAGAGCTTTTATTTCAGTTTCAGTCATTGCCGAAAGTTTTTTACTGCCGACTGTTGAAAGTATCATCTCAAGCACATAATGTATGAGCGTTCCTCTCTGCATAGGGTCAATTTCCGCTTTGGTTCGTGGCTTTGCATTCAGACCGAATTTGCAGAAATAACGGAATGAACAGTTGTAAAAATCCTCAACTCTTGATGCTGAAACATACATATTGTAGCCGAATAATGATGTTGCAGTATCTTTGTTTCTGATTTGTGATTTCTCATTTTCTGCCAATGCTTTTATGGAATTAAATCTGCTGTCATTTTTGAAATACTCTTTCAGTGAAGAATAGAATGACGTGTTGCAAGCATATCTTTCACACATAAGCTCAAAGGCGTTTGAATATGTTTCTATTAAATCAATATCACTTATTGAATCATATGTTTTTTCTTCAATATTAAAGATATTCTCAATAGAGGTTATAATTTCTGACGGAGCAGATTCCTTGCCTTTATTTCCAAGATAAGATATATACAGTTTTTCACTTGGTGCTGTACATGCCATATAAGCAAAGTATTTTTCCTGCTGATTGAGCACTTCACCATAAGAGTATAGCTTAAAATCATTTTCAAGAAGTATTCTTCTGTCGCTTTCACTCAGCAGTCCTCCGCTTGTTACAGTCTGTGGGAATTCACCCTCATTTGCACCAAGAATAAAAACTGCCTTTGGATTATCTGTTCTTATTCTGTCAGCCTGACCGATTTGTATATTATCAATGCCTACGGGAATTGTGCCCAAATCCTCAGTCGAGATAATAAGTGAAAATATTTTTGCAAAATCCTTTAATCTGACAGCACCTTCGCCTATTGTCTTGGGCAAATCGTTAAATATGCTCATTACAAGATCCCATACTCTCCCCTGCTCTTCTGCAAGTGCAGTACGGTTAAGTCTTGCTAATTCAAGTGCAGTTTCACTTATTTTTTTATCAACTCCGAAATCAAGCAATGTATAATAGACAGATGTCGAAATTTTCAGTGCATCTGCCCCTTTAACAGTATTTTTGAATTTAAGTATCGGTGAAATCAGACACTCTCTTGTTTTATTTATTTTTTCAAGCTTTGCTTTATCTGATTTGCTTATTTCATTAACAAAGCCTTTGGTTGAGTTTTCAAAAGGTTTTGTCCACTTTGAGCCATTTATATTCCAGAGATAAACATAATTTTCAAGCTCGTTAATATCACTGTCAGTAACGGTGGTCAATCCTGTTTTTGCAAGACTCAGTATATCATCACTTCTCAATGAAAAATTGACACATCTCAACAGATATTCAATAAAAACAATCAGTGGCTGATTTTTAATAGGCTGACGTTCATCATCAAAAAAAGGTATTTCATATTTTTTAAAGGTTACTGAAAGCTCATCCCTGTATTTATCAAGGTCACGTGCAATAACTGCAATATCATTTGCGTTATAGCCTTGTCTTAAAAGCCTGCGTATTTGCCTTGCAGTTTCACAGCATTCATCAGTAATGCTTGCTGCAGAGTAAACAGATATATTGTCAGTGCCGATAAGCTCAGTTTTTTCATCGGAAAAAAATTTTTTTTCAAGAATTTCTATATCCTTGTTCCCTGCTCTTTTATTATCTGAAATTATTTCTTCATTGATTTCAACAGCAGCCTTCTCTGCAATTTTTTTTATTATTCTTGCAGAATTGTTTACATAACCGAAAAGATTAAAGATATCGTTATTATTCGGACAATCGGTGCAGAGTGTTATAGTTACACACTCTGCCTCTTTTATGATAAGCTCAAGAATTTTATATTCCTGTGCAACAAAGCCGTTAAAGCCATCAAAGAAAACATTTTTACCCTTGAAATAATCAAGCCCGTTCAATTGATTATAAAGGCGTGTAAGCTCATTTGCAGGGTCAAGATATTTATCAAACAACAGCATTTCATAACTGCTCATAATCAAAGAAATATCTGAAATTTTTCTTTTTAAAGCATCACTTTCAATGCTTTGTGAAAGCTCAATTATTTCACTGCAGCTGAGATTACAGGATTTCATTTCATCATAAATTTTAATCATTGAATTTACAAATGAAATTGAATCAAGATGCTTGTTGAAAAGCTGAAGATTTTCTTTGACAAAGTCAATTGCTCTCATCATCATTACAGCTTTACCGCCCTTAGATAGTACCTGGAGATTGATGCTACCGTATTTTCTCCTTACATCATCAGTTATTCTGCTGAAGGATGAATTGTCAATCTTAGTTACTCCATTCTCACCAAGCTCGGTTAAAAGCCTTTTTTCGCACACAAGTGAATACTGCTCAGGTGTAATAAGAAGTATATCACTCATACCGCTTTCAACAAGCTTTTTAATCTGACTGAAAACATATTCACTTTTACCATAGCCTGATCTGCCAAAAACTAATTTTAACAAAATATCACCGTTATCTTTCGTAATCCTCCGGTCTTATAATACCGTCTGCAATTAATATTTCATAACAATCCATAAAAAACTCATACATAGGTCTTGCAATATCAAAAGCAAGCTTCATTTCGTCAATAAGTGATGATGAACCTATTCTTGATAAATCTGAACAATTATATGTAAATGACATATTTTTTGCTTTTAAATATGGCTTTAATTCCGCTGGTGCATCGGGATACATATCCTTTTTATATTCATCCCTGCATTCATAGGTCAAGCCGGCTTCCTCACAAGCCTTAACAGCGTCAAGCCATCTGTCAGGATGCTTTAAAATCTGCTGATGAACTACCTTGAAATAGGTTGGTCGCCACAGCCAGAAAACAACACCATAGCCAAAG
>DBFOUY010000238.1:0-32778 GCA_048365975.1 Eubacterium sp. | reverse complement strand
AGGAAATCAAAAATGATTAAGGGTGTAAATAAACAGATATTGGAAGTGACTAATACGGAAAATCCATATTTTGAAAAAATAATTTTTTTTGTTAAGCCTGAATACAAAACAGCTGACAGAAAAAAACTGCAGAAGGAGGCGGAGGCATTGGCAACAATAACTCAGAAGCCGCCCAAAATCAAAATACCGAAAAGGAAAATTTTAAGGATTGCATTAGGTTCAGTGTTATTCACAGGCGCAGGCTTCGCTCTTTCATTTTTAATGAATTTAATTTTTTGAGGTGGAAATAAATGACAGTTTTTAAGGCTTTTAAAAATTTTACAGCAGTGCTGACGGCACTGGCAATTATTCTGGCGTCAGGTACGGTATTTGGTATCGGCTATAAAATTTATAATGACAGGCAGGAAAGCAGCTACACCCTGTCAAAGCTCGGCTCAAACGGTGAAGAGGTTAAGTCAATTCAGCGAAAGCTCAGCTCTCTCGGTTATTATAAAGGCTCAATCGACGGAATTTATGGTACAGAAACTAAAAAAGCAGTAACCTCTTTTCAGCGTAACTGCGGAATAACTGCTGACGGTATATGTGGCTCGCAGACATTGCTTTATCTCGGTCTCGGCGGCAGCAGCTCAGGCAATAACACAAGCTATTCAAGCTCAGACGTTCAGCTTCTTGCAAAGGTTATCAGTGCAGAGGCACGTGGTGAGTCATATGAAGGTCAGGTTGCAGTAGGAGCGGTAATTCTTAACAGAGTCAAGCATCCGAGCTTTCCTGATTCATTAAGTGGTGTTATTTATCAGAAGGGCGCTTTTTCCTGCGTTAATGATTCAAATTGGTATGCTGCCGTTGCTGATTCCGCAAAGCGTGCAGCAATTGATGCAATAAACGGCTGGGACCCTTCAGGCGGTGCAATCTATTATTTCAACGCTAAAAAGACTAACGACGCATTTATGCATTCAAGACCTGTTGTTAAGGTTATAGGCGACCATAAATTTTGCAAATAATTTTTTTGGAAATATTATTTTCAAATAACATATTTTCTTTATATTATCCCTGCTTAAAATGCAGACAATAATATTGCACTTAGGTAATTGAAAAGTGCAGGAGGAGAATAGTTATGAAAAAAAAGACAGCAAACACAATGAGAGCAGTAGGTGCAGTAATGGCTGTAGGTTCAGCAATTGCTATTATGGGTGCAGCAAAATCTGAAAATATGTCTGCAAAGAAAACAATGAAAAAAACAGCAGATAAGGTTGTAGGCTTTGTTGATACAGTCGCATCATTAATGTAATCAGCTCTCAAAAATAAAAGCGAACAGTATATTTTTACTGCTCGCTTTTATTTATTTCATAAATTTATCTATTGCATTGTTAAGCTCGTCGAGCATTTCAGTGTTGCCCTCTTCAACTGCGTGCACAATGCAGTGGTCAAGATGGTCCTTTAAAATCACCTTGCCTGTATTGTTAAGGGCGGATTTAACTGCCGCAAGCTGAATTAAAACGTCACTGCAGTCCTCACCGTCCTCAACCATCTGCTTAACCTTCTGCAAATGACCGATTGCCTTTGCAAGTCGGTTTGTTACATCCTTAGTGTGTTTATGGCTGTGTGTGTGATTGTGGTGTGTGTGATTGTGGTGTGTATGGTGCTCACTCATATTTTGTCAAGTGCCTGCTGAATGTCAGCAATAATATCATCAGCATCCTCAATACCCACACTGAAACGAACAAGGTCAGGGCTTACACCGCATTCCTCAAGCTGTTCGTCGGTAAGCTGGCGGTGTGTAGTTGATGCAGGGTGCAGACAGCAGGTGCGTGCATCTGCAACGTGTGTAACAATTGCTGCAAGCTTTAATGAATCCATAAACACTGTTGCGGCTTCTCTTCCGCCCTTGATACCAAAGGAAACTACGCCGCATGTGCCCTTAGGCATATATTTCTGTGCAAGCTCATACTGTGAGTCGCTCTCAAGCATTGCACATTTAACCCAGTTGATTTTTTCGTTGTTGCTAAGATACTCTGCAACCTTTTTTGCATTCTCGCAGTGTCTTTCAACTCTGAGGTGAAGTGTTTCAAGTCCTACATTAAGCAAAAATGCATTCTGCGGTGCAGGGATTGAGCCTAAATCACGCATAAGCTGAACAGTTGCCTTTGTTATATAAGCACCTTTGCCGAAGGTTTCGGTATATGTGATTCCGTGGTAGCTTTCGTCAGGAGTTGTCAGACCCTTGAATTTATCATTCTGAGTCCAGTCAAAATTACCGCTGTCAACGATTGCACCGCCGATTGTTGATGCGTGACCCTCCATATATTTTGTTGTGGAATGGGTAACAATGTCACAGCCGAATTCAAAAGGACGGCAGTTGATAGGTGTTGCAAAGGTGTTATCAATAATGAGCGGAACACCGTTTGCGTGAGCAACCTTTGCAAATTTTGAAATATCAAGAATATCAATGCTTGGATTTGAGATTGTTTCACCGAAAACAGCTTTTGTGTTCGGTTTAAAAGCTGCCTGTATTTCCTCTTCTGTTGCGTGAGGAGAAACAAAGGTGAAGTCAATGCCAAGCTTTCTCATTGTTACATTGAAAAGATTGAAAGTTCCGCCATAAATTGCAGATGATGAAACGATATGGTCGCCTGCCTCTGCAATGTTGAAAACAGCATAAAAGTTAGCTGCCTGACCTGATGATGTGAGCATACCTGCCACACCGCCTTCAAGCATAGTGATTTTCTGTGCAGCATAGTCGCAAGTCGGATTTTGCAGACGTGAGTAGAAATAGCCGCTTTTCTTTAAATCGAAAAGGTCGCCCATTTCCTCACTGCTGTCATATTTGTATGTTGTGCTCTGCACAATCGGTATTACTCTCGGCTCGCCGTTCTTAGGCTCGTATCCGCCCTGAACGCAGATTGAATTAATCTTCATTGTTTGTCCTCCGTATTGTTAATGAATTAATCACCCATATATCCTGAAAATAATAAATCACCATTTCTCATATCAATGCAAAAGTATGCAAATCCCGATATTTCTGAGTTGTCAGTGTAACTGACTGCATAATAGGGATGACCGCTTTTGTTATATGCATTTTCATCATAGCCGATGTTAAATGCGCAATAATGTTCTCGTATGTCACAACGCTTTATTTCTTTAAAAGTAAAATCATTAATATTATCAGCAAATGTTTTTTTATTACACTCTTCTTCAAGCGCTTTGTATGCAATTTTTTTTGCATCTTCTTCTGATATGACCGGGTCGCCATTTTCAATCATTGTTGAAAATTCTGTAGCATTTTCGGTAGTTGATTCAGAAATATCATTAGTTGATTGTTCTGTATTCGTAGTTGACGACTCTTTTTGAGTTGACCCCTCAGAATTTGAACAGCCTGTAAAAGCAGATATTATACATAACAGAAGTATAATTATTTTTGCATGCTTTATCATAAATTAATCCTCAAGAAAATGCTTCATTATGCCTGGACCGTGGTCAATATAATTGCCTGTTTCCTTAGCAGTTTCTTCGTTAATGGTTTCAACACCATTGATTTCATTATTCTTATGGTAAATAAGATAAGGTACAGGGTCACTTGCGTGAGTGCGTGTAACAATCGGTGTCGGATGATCAGGTAAAATCATAATTTTGTAATCATCAAACTTTTTAAGCCCCTTAAATAAAATAGGTAAAACACGCTCGTCAATAAGCTCAATGGCTCTTACCTTGTTTTCAGGCTCGTTTCTGTGACCGCATTCGTCAGGCGCTTCAAAATGAATATATACCAAATCATTTCTGTCAAGCAGTTCAATTCCTGCTTCAGCCTTGCCCTCAAAATTGGTGTCAATATATCCTGTTGCACCCTCAACCTCGGCAACCTCCATTTTTGCACATCCGCCTATACCTTTAATAAGGTCAACGGCAGATACTACCGCACCCTTGATGCCGTAGATTTCCTCAAATGGTGAAAGTGCAGGGCGCTTGCCTTCACCCCAGAGCCAGATTGAGTTAGCAGGGCGCTTGCCTGCTTCTTTTCTCGCAATATTCACAGGGTGGTCCTTTAAAAGCTCATAGCTCTTTTTCATCATTTCAATAAGCGGTTTAGCATTTTCGCTTGTTGAAAGATGCTCAGTAATCACCTTGCCTGTAATGTCGTGAGGGGGAGTCATTTTGCCAAGGTCTGTTGTACCGTTATCCCAGATAAGACAGTGGCGGTATGATACACCCGGGTAAAATTTAAATTCATCTGTGCCGAGCTTTTCATCAATGTATTTGATTAAAATTTCAGCCTCTTCAGTTGAAATATCGTCTGCACAGTAATCCTCAATAGTTTTTTCTTCATATGGCAAATCGTCCTCGCTGAGAGTAACAAGGTTTGTTCTCAGTGAAACGTCTGTCGGCTTCATATCAATGCCGATTGATGCAGCCTCAAGCGGACTTCTGCCTGTGTAATATTTCATAGGGTCAAAGCCCATAACACTCATATTTGCAACGTCGCTGCCGGGCTTTAAGCCCTCAGCAACTGTTCTTATCAAGCCGACCTCGGCCTTTGATGCCAGCATATCCATATTCGGCTTTTTTGCACACATCATAGGTGTTTTGCCATCAAGTGCAGGTACGGGATAGTCAGCCATACCATCGTATAATACTACTACATATTTTGTCACTTAAAAATCCCTCGATTTCAAATTTTATTATTCAGCCAAAATAATATCGCTGTTGGCAATCCGCCTTTTTAAATAATTGTGGCGGATTGCGTGCAGGCTCAGACTGCTTATTTAAAGTAATTTACACCGCTTTCAAAGATTTTCATATCCTTTTCAAACGGAACATTTGCATAAAGGTCAGTGCCCTTACGCTCACTGTGACCCATTTTGCCGAGAACTCTTCCGTCAGGTGAGGTGATACCCTCAACTGCACAAACTGAGCCATTCGGATTAAACGGCATATCGTCAACAGGAGTGCCGTCAAGGTTAACGTACTGTGTAGCAACCTGACCGTTTTCAATAAGCTTTTTCATAACATCGTCATTTGCAACAAATCTGCCTTCGCCGTGGCTGATAGGTACTGCAAAAACATCGCCTGCGTTAACACCGCTGAACCAAGGTGATTTAACACTGCTGATTCTTGTGTATGCCATCTGTGAAATATGTCTGCCGATTGTGTTAAATGTCAATGTTGGGTCAGTGTCTTTAATCTCTCTTATTTCACCATATGGTACTAAGCCTAATTTTATGAGTGCCTGGAAACCATTGCAGATACCAAGCATTAAACCGTCACGGCAATTAAGCAGCTTTGTAACAGCCTCTTTAACCTTTGGATTTCTGAAGGTTGTTGCAATGAACTTGCCTGAACCCTCAGGCTCGTCACCGCCGCTGAATCCGCCAGGCAGCATAATAATCTGTGATGATTCAATCTCCCTAACCATTTTGTCGATTGTTTCATTGATTGCTGCAGATGAAAGGTTGTTTACAACAAGGATTGATGCCTCAGCACCTGCCTTTTCAAAGGCTCTTGCAGTGTCAACCTCGCAGTTTGTTCCCGGGAATGCAGGGATAAATACCTTTGGCTTTGCAACCTTGTTTTTAGCAACAAAGATTGAACGCTCTTTATAAAGCGGAACATCAAATGGCATATTTGCCTTTTTGCCTGAATCGGTAGCAAATACCTTTTCAAGCTTGCCTGTCCAAGCATCAATAAGCTCGTCAACAGTCTGTACAGTACCGTCAATAATGAACACACCGTTTTCGTTTGTTGTACCTAAAAGGATACCGTCAAAATCATCGGCATCTGCAAGCTCAACAACAAAGCTTGCTTCCTTAGCTGCAAATAATGTTTCTTTGTCAAGTCCCTGTGCAAAGGTAAAGCCCTGCTTATTGCCGAATGCCATTTTGCATACGCAGGCAGCAGCACCGCCCTCTTTGACAACAGATGTAGCAAGAATTTTTCCGTTGCGGATACCCTCATAAACACTTACCATAAGTGCCATTGCCTTTTCAAAATCAGGCAGACCGCTGTTTTCATCAACAGGCAGAGGTAAAAGCTTAACAGCCGAGCCTGTTCTCTTGAACTGTGCTGAAACTGTTTTTGATGCCTCACTCATACCTACTGCAAATGAAACGAGAGTAGGCGGAACGTCAAGCTCATTAAAGCTGCCGCTCATGGAGTCCTTACCGCCGATTGACGGACACTTGTAGCCAAGCTGTGCTTTCAGCGCACCGAGCAGTGCAGCAGTAGGCTTTCCCCAGCGTGCAGGTGCATCATTTAATCTTTCAAAATATTCCTGGAATGTAAGTCTTGCCTTTGATGGGTCACAGCCTACCGCAGCAAGCTTTGCAAGTGATTCACTGACTGCAAATGCTGCTGAATGGAATGGTGACCAGCGTGACAGCTTTGGAATAAAGCCGTATGCCATAACTGTTGCTGTGTCTGTTTCACCCTCAAGAAGCGGAATTTTTGCAACCATTGCTTCCTCAGGAGTAAGCTGATATTTACCTGCGTAAGGCATAAGTACTGTTGATGCACCGATTGATGAGTCGAAACGCTCAACAAGTCCCTTCTGTGAGCACACCTCGAGTCTTGCAAGGTTTGCCTTGAGTGCCTCAGCATTGTTAAGGTCTGCAAGCTCTGCAGGGATTTTTTTGGTGTAATTTTCGCTGTCATCAACTGCTGTAATTTCAGCCTTTGCGTGCTGTGTTACACCATTTGTATTTAAGAATTCACGGCTGAGGTCAACGATTTTGTCACCTCTCCATGTCATTTCAAGTCTGTTTTCGTCAGTTACAACTGCAACAGGAGTTGCCTCTAAGTTCTCCTCATTTGAAAGAGCAATGAACTTGTCAACATCATTTTTATCAAGCACAACAGCCATACGCTCCTGTGACTCACTGATAGCAAGCTCTGTGCCGTCAAGACCATCATATTTCTTAGGTACTTTATCAAGGTCAATCTTTAATCCGTCAGCAAGCTCGCCTATAGCAACTGAAACACCGCCTGCACCAAAGTCGTTGCAGCGCTTAATCATTCTTGCAACCTCTGTTTTTCTGAACAGACGCTGGATTTTACGCTCGGTAGGAGGGTTACCTTTCTGCACCTCAGCACCGCATGTTTCAATAGATGAGCTGTTGTGTGCCTTTGATGAGCCTGTTGCACCGCCGCAGCCGTCACGTCCTGTTCTTCCGCCGAGAAGAACTATAACATCGTCTTTCTGAGGGCATTCACGGATAACATTGTGCTTTGGTGATGCACCGATAACTGCACCGATTTCCATTCTCTTTGCAACATAGCCTGCATCATAAAGCTCTGTTACCTGACCTGTTGCAAGACCAATCTGGTTACCATAGCTTGAATAGCCTGCTGCTGCACCTGTTGTAATTTTGCTCTGCGGAAGCTTTGCATCAAGTGTTTCCTCAAATGGGGTTGTAGGGTCGCCTGAGCCTGTAACACGCATTGCCTGATAAACATATGCTCTGCCTGACAGCGGGTCACGGATTGCACCGCCGAGGCAGGTTGCAGCACCGCCGAACGGCTCGATTTCTGTCGGATGGTTATGAGTTTCGTTCTTGAACTGAACAAGCCACTGCTCAGTTTTGCCGTCAATAACTACAGGCACTTCAATTGAGCAGGCATTGATTTCTTCACTTTCGTCAAGATTGTCAACCAAGCCTCTCTTTTTAAGAGCCTTTGTGCCGATACATGCCATATCCATAAGGCAGACAATCTTATCTCTGTCGCCGTAAACCTCTTTGCGGACGTCGAAATATTCATTAAGAGCATCCTCAATAGCCTTGTTATATTTGCTTTCGTTGATTTTTATTTCATCAAGCTCTGTTGCAAAAGTTGTGTGACGGCAGTGGTCAGACCAGTACGTATCAATAACCTTAAGCTCTGTTAAACTCGGATCTCTGTTTTCGTCATTTTTAAAGTAATCTCTTACCCAGCACAAATCAGCAATGCTCATTGCAAAGCCCATTGATTTGTGGTATTCTGCGATTTCATCATCACTTTTTTCAATAAATCCGTTAATGCGTACAATGTCAGCAGGCACATCACTCTTTAAGTCAAGTGATTCAGGCTTGTCCATTGAAGCAACACGAGATTCAACAGGGTTGATAATATAGGATTTGATTTTTTCAAATTCCTCGTCAGTGATGTCGCCCTTAACAGCAATAACCTTAGCTGACAATACGTCAGGTCTTTCACCTGCTGTCAGTAACTGAATGCACTGCGCTGCAGAGTCTGCACGCTGGTCGTACTGACCCGGCAGATACTCGGTTGCAAAATATCTCCATCCTTCAGGAATAGAAAGCTCGCTGTAAACATTATCAAGGTTAGGCTCTGAAAGGATTGTTTTAACAGCAGTGTTAAATTCCTCTTCGCTTAAGCCCTGAGCGTCATAGCGGTTGATAATTCTTAAATTCTCCAATGCAGTGATACCTACATTGTTTTTCAGATCAGCCAGTGTCTGACCGGCTTCAATGTCATTACCTTTTTTCTTTTCAACAAATACACGATAAACCATTGCCATTTGATTTCTCCTTGGTAAATTTTAATCTCATATATAATAACACAAAATATTTAAAAAGCCTATACAAATTTAATATTTTTTTAATTTTATTTTGAGCAGATACGCAGATGAATACTGATTGACACATATTTCACAAAAAATTCACACAAACTATTCAATCTTTTCATTTTTTATGATATACTTAATAGCTGAATGCACATATTATAGCAATAAGCACATACTATTTTAAGGAAAGGGGTGAAGCTATGGCTGAAAATATTATTGCCATTGATGATGGTGCGTATGAAGTTGATTTTATGCACCTTGTGGTAGATAAGGCCGACAATCTGAAGGTGGTTGATTCTGACAGCCATTTCAGAAAATTCACAGGTGTTCACCCATCAAAAATCAAGCAGGGTAAAATGTTTCTTCATGATTTTATTAAGCCTGTTTACCGTGAAAAAATAATGAAAATTCTTTGTAAAAAGAATTCTCCGTATGTGTATTTTGAAGCAGAATTTTTTGATAAAATAGGAGACAGTGTTTTTATATACTGTACAGGGCAGAATTGGGATAATTCAACGCTTTGCAGGCTTACTCTTGCCGATGTTTCAAAGTCACAGCTTAAGCAGGAGCAGTTAAAGCAGCGTGCAAAGGAAATGGACCATTTAATTGATATGGTAACAGGAGGTGTCTGCCTTTTTAAGGTAACAAGCGATATGCATATTGAACCTCTGTATCTTAATGAAGGGGGATGCAAGCTTTTCGGCACCACTAAAACCACCTGTAAAAATCAACTTCACAGACTGGATGAACTGATACATCCTGAGGATAAAAGCCTTGTTTTTCAGGCAATCGGTAAGGCAATGGCAACAAATGAGGCAATTGACATTGAGTTTCGCACAATAGTACATAAGGATGAGTACAGGTGGTGTAAATTCAATGCTGCTATCCAGAACTATGATGAGGATAAGAATCCCGTTTTCCACGCAATGTTTACGGATATTACAAGTGTGAAGGAGTCTGAGGAAAGGGCGGATCTGCTTAATGAACAGCTTATTAAAATGTTTAAAAATGTTCCTACTCCCGTTTTTTCAACCTCTACAGAAGAGCCGTTGATTCTGAATATAGTCAGTGAAGATTTTATGAAATTTATGGGTTATTCAAGAAGCTTTCTTTTTGATGAGCACGGCGGAAATCTGGCGGATTTTATGATAGATCGTGAGGTCAGATATGTTGAAGCAAACATAAAGAAGCAGCTTGATGAAGGCAGTATTGTAAAAATTCGCTATTCGCTGAGAATCAAGGGCGGAAAATTTGTTGTTGTAGAGGATAACCGAAAGATTGTTGACCAGGATGACGGTACAAAATCAATGCTTTGCAGCATAAAAAATGTTACAGAGAAATATCAGGAAAGCAGTGATATATAGTAAAAATAAATCAAATTGAATTATATGCACCTCAAAGCAAGACGCTTATGAGGTGCATATACTTTTATGCTTACAGCTGATTTTTATTTCTGTAATTCTGAGAAAATAAAATAAAAAGGAATAAATATCTATTATTTTGCGGATTTTTGGTAATAATAGACAAATAATTGTAAAGAAGTTTGTTAATATTTTTTGTGTTACCTTTGTTGAAATGGATTATAAAATGTTTTATAATTTAGATAATAGTATAATTGTATACTTTTGTTTTACATTTTGTATATAAATTATTAGCGAGGAGAAAGAGTTATGAAAAAACAGCGACTTACAAAGCGATTGCTAAGTGTTTTTCTGGCAGTGCTGATGGCGTTAACAGGATTAATTCCTGCTGCGTCAGCGTTTGCCGGCGATGGTGTAGAGGGTTATCATACCATTGAACTGTTCTATAAGGAAACAGACACAATCGTTCCGTCAACAATGCTTAATGAAGAAGGCGAGGAAGTCAGCTATATTGAATATATGGTTGAGGGTGATGAGCTTCAGCTTACATATAAACTGATTGATACTGTTATGCCTGACAACGGCTATATTAAATGGTATAGCGAAACACCGACTCTTGTTGACGTTACACAGGAGGGTGTTGTTAAGGCATTCGACTCATCAAAGGGTGCTGTAATCCAGACATGGATTGATAACGAGGTTAAAACCATTCCGCTTGTAGGAAGCATTATCGCCAAGGTGCTCGAAAAGGCGCTTTTCAATGATAAGGTTAATGTTGACACTATGGATACGGATGCAATTATTGCAATAGTTGAGGCTGCATTCGGTTCTGATTCTATACTTGCCAAGTATGTTGAGTCATATAAGGGTCAGCTTATTGACTCATTGAGATATTATCTTGATAATATTAACTCAAATATCCATGTTCAGCTTTATGCTTCTGATGGTTCGCTTCTTGCAGATGATTATGTCAAGATTTGTGTAACAAGGAATAATGAGTGGTATGCAAACTTTTTACCTAATGGTACACATATAACTAACAAGTCACAGATTAATACAACTGTTGCTGTTGGCTCAACCTGTCAGCTTTATGCGGTAACTACACCTGTAAGGCTTGAATATGGCTGTATTTATTCAGTTAAGAGTACATCTGTTTTTGACACCGGAAAGGTTGTGGCTACTGTTGATGACAGCGGTCTTGTTACATTTAAAAACCCCGGTACCGTTACTATTATGGTATCGCCTGATACTGAGCAGGTAATTCAGAATATTCTTGCATTAATCAATAAATTTTATGAAATCAACGGTGAGCTGATTGACAGCGATAAGGTTGCGGAAATTCTCATCAAATACATCGGTATTGATATGAACAGAAATGTTCTTGCTGCAATTCTTGATGCCTGCTTTGCAATCGTTGATATAGCAAGCGGTGCAACAGACCCTGTCAAGCTGACTGCCACTGCTGCAAAGCTTATCGGTAATCTTGTTCTCCAGTTTGCATATAACGATAAAATCACATTTACGGTTGTTGAAGCTCAGCCTATTACCGATTTTAAAATTGATGGTGCAACAACTGTTCAGGAGGGCTCTGAAATTCAGCTCTCAATAATTGACGTTCAGCCAAGCACAGGTGATATGAGCGATATCACATGGCGTTCATCAGACCCTTCAATTGCAAGCGTTGACCCGAAAACAGGTGTAATTGTAGGCCGTGATGCTGGTCAGTATGGTGCGCTTGGAAGTGCTGCAGGCCAGGAGTGTACGATTTATGCTGTTTCGGCTGCAAATAATATTGAACGTTCCTATAAAATAAAGGTTGTCGGTAAGCTCGGCAAGCCTTTGTCCGACGTGGAAATCAGCGGTGAAAAATACCTTGAAATGGGTATGGAAACTGATTATTCCTACACCGTTTTCCCAAAAAGAACGGCAACCTCTGAAAATCTTTATATAACCTGGGGTGTTGTAACAGGTGAGGATGAAGAAGGCAATCCAACATATGACTGGGCAACAGCAGACAAGCCTGCAACTGACAGCAGGGGCACAATTGACTCAAAGGGTCACTATGTTGTAAACAGCGGTGGTATTACCACGATTGTGCTTAAAGCACAGACCGGTGTCTACCTCTCAAATGGAAACTTTACCGAATTTAACAGCTTCATCAAAACGATGGAGATTACAAACGGAATACCTGTTGAAAGTATTGAAATTAACGCATCAAAGGCTGTCGGTATTGCAAGCAGTATTAAAGCTTCAAATAAGGTGGATGTTAATGGCGAAGCTCAAACCTATGTATCTGTCAGTGCAGGTACTCAGTACGCAGATATAGGTGCTGTGCTTGATGCTGCTGTTTATCCTGAAAATTCATCAAATCAGAATTTGACTTGGGTAGTTGATAACGATTATTACAAAACGGAAATTTCTGACAATACTCATCAGATTACCGTCAGACAAAAGGCCGGTCACGAAGTAGCCGATACATTTAATATTTATGCTTTATCTGCTGACGGAAAAATCAAATCAAATCTTGTAACTGTATGCGTTTCAAAAAACAGCGTTGACGGCAATAAGATTGTTGATTCAAATAAGAATAAAATCAATACACTTGATGTAATCAACGGCAAAACTATTGATGTTATGCATGATATTGATTTTAAAAAGGGTACAGACGGCTCATATTCAGCCTGCTATAAGTGCAACTGGTATTCAAGTGATGAAGGTGTATTCACTGTTGCTCCTAAAAATAATGAAAACAAGGACGCTGTTATAACAGGTGTGGATGTCGGCAAAGCAACACTTTACTGTGTTTCTGCCGATGGTGGTGTTGTTGATACCTGCGAAGTAACAGTTTATCCTGATAAAGAATACTTAAAGAATATTGTCAGTCTTTGTGACAAAACAGTTGTTACAAGAACAAAGGATAATGCAGCATTATATAAAACATATATGCACAAGCTTGACCTTGCATATGCTGTTTTGTATGATCAGCCGATGGCATCACAGACAGCTTGCAATACTTATGCAGATGAGCTTTTGAATGTTTTCTATAAACTCGGCGGCTTTGTAGGCATTCTGGGTGTTGATATTCTCGGCAAAGGCGAAACTCAGCTTGAAAGTAATTATATTACTGTTGAGGTTGGTTCAGTTTCTGATTACAGAAATTATAAATTTGATTTTGATTATACAATAAAACCCGGCAATGCTATGTACAGCTCAATTGAGTGGTCATCATCAAACCCGAATATTTCTGTTGACAGAAACGGTATATGCACGCCTGTTAAGAATGAGGCTTGCTCGGCAATTATTACCTGTACTGTTACCGACTATATGGGCGAAAGCATCAGTGACAGTGTTTTCATTGCATTTTCAAGAACTCCTGCTACAGGTGTAACTCTTGATAAAGAGTCAATTGACGGTGGTAAAATCGGAGAAAATGCAACAATTAAGGCAACAGTACTGCCTAAGCCTGTAGGTGTTGTAGGCGGTGCAAGCAATACTGCTGTTTACTGGAGCTCAAGCAATCCGTCAATTGCAACAGTTGACCAGAATGGTGTGGTTACATTTGTTGAGGGCGGTAACTGTGTTATCACTGCAACTTCATATGACGGCGGGCATAAAGCAGAATGTGTTGTAAATGTTGTCACAAATTATACTGCACTTGATTTGCTTGTAAAACAATATAATGACCTTGCACTCAACAGTGTTAATTTCTATCCGGATAGCTGGGCAGTTTATACTGAAACACTTGCAAAGGCTCAGCAGATGCTCGATGCTGCAAACAGCTCACAGGCTGAGGTTAACAAGATGTATGACGAGCTTAAGGGTGCATATGAGTCTTTACAGAAATATAATTATATTCAGAATATTGAGCTTTACCTTGATGGTGAGCAGACTCAGGAATTCTATCAGTATGATTTAAGTCTGCTTAAAGAGGGGCTTACATATAAAAATGCAGTGCTCGATCTGAATGTAAGACTTTATCCGAACAATGCTTCTTATGAGTCGGTTAAATGGCAGTCATCCACAACTGATATTTCAGTAACCAATGACGGAAGGTGCTCTCCGACATCAAACAAGAGCTGTTATGGTCTGATTACATGCTATGTTAAAGACCATTACGGCAATGTATTTACAGATACAGTATGGGTATCCTTCTCATTTGTTCCCGTAACATCTCTCGGTCTTTCAAAGGAAAGTATTTCAGGTGCAGTCGGTACAACTTATCAGTTAGGCTGCACAGTATATCCGACAGGGTCATCCCTGCTTCATATAGGAGCTGCAGATATTCAGGATTATTTCTGGGAAAGTGATAACGAAGAAATTGCAACAGTTGATCAGAATGGTGTTGTTACATTTGTAAGCACAGGTGCAACAATTGTAAGAGCTGTATCATATGACGGCGGTATTTCTGCTGAATGTATAGTTTCAACAAATGGTGACCGAACTGCTCTAAAAAAGGCGGTTGAAGCCTATAAGAATGTTGATTATAAGGATTATGCGTTGGAATACGGCAAGGATTTCACAGATGCTTATGAAGAAGCTGAGCGTGCAATGAATGACGTAAGCTATACACAGGAAAAGATAGATCAGGCAACTGATAATCTTAATGCTGCATATGAAGCAATGGCACAGCATCCGTTTATACTTGCTGATTCAGTTAAGGTTGACTATACTACAACAAAAAAGCCGTTGATCGGAAGTTCATCACAGGTTTCAAGCGGAACAATTGGTGCAAATGATGCAGTTTCAGTTGATTTGTCAAAGGATTATTCAAATTATAATGATTATAACTGGATAACGCTTACAGCAGTTTCAGAACCTGCAGATGCAATGGTTAAATCTATAAGCTGGAATACAGACAATTCATACAAGGCAAAGGTTGAAATTAACGGAAATACTGTAAAGGTAACACCTGATAACGGTCATGATAATGGTGCATGGGCAATTCTTACAGCTGCCATTGTTGATGATTATGACAGAGTGACAACAAGAACAATTTATGTTGTACTCAGCGATAAGGTCTGCACAGGCTTTGACATTACCGACACAACCAAAAATGTTCTTGCAGATGCAGAGTCGTCACCGATTGAATACACTATTTCAGGTGATTCTGAATTTAAGGATATTATCTGGAGTTCAAATAACGAAAGTGTTGTTAAGGTTGATGCAAATGGCAATCTGATTCCTGTTGAAAAGGGTACAGCCAAAATAACAGGTAAAACACTTGACGGCGGATTTAGCGACACTGTTGTTGTTAATGTTTCAACAAACTTTGCTTCGCTTATTGAAAAGAGCAGCACATATTATGAGCTTGTTCAGAATGTAAAGGATGGCTATACATATACCAAGGAATCCTTGGATGAACTTTCTGCTGTTATTGCTGAAGCACAGACAATGATTAGTGATGCAAGAGCAACCCAGGCAGAGGTTGACAGTATGGAGGCAAGACTTGAGGCAGCATATAACGGCTTGGTAAGATATGTTGCAGTTACAACAGTTAAGCTTACGGCTGAAGATGCAGAGAATGTTGAAACTGTTAAGGATGGCTATATCCGCTATACAGACACAATGATTAACGGAAAAGAGGTAATACTCAAGCCTGTATTTAATGCTGAAAAAGCCGTTTACTCAGAAATCAGCTATGAATCATCAAATTCAAATATTATTGTTGATGAAAATGGTGTTGTCACAAATAAGTCAGCAATTGCAGGAAGTGCAAAAATCACCTGCACAGTAACAAATGTATTCGGATACACCTGTACAGACTCTGTTTATGTAACCTTTGCAAGATATGGTGTAACAGGTATCAGCTTTGATAAGGAAATGGTATACGGAGCACCTGCAGCTCAGGTTCTTCTTACACCGATAATTACAAATACAGGTAATACTTCACTTGTATCATCATTTGTTAAAACATGTACTTATACCTCAAGTGACCCGTCAATCGCAACAGTTGATGACAGCGGTGTTGTAACCTTCAATACACAGGGCATGGTAACTATTACAGCCACAACAACAGATGGTGGTTACACTGCAACTATAAATGCGTTTACTACTTGGGACAGTACGGCTTTGAAGGCTGCTATTGATGAGGCAGAAAAGTATAAATATACAGATTATGCTTATGAGTATGGTACTGCATTTAATGCAGCACTTAACGATGCAAAAGAGGTTTATGCTGATGTCTATGCATCACAGGCTGCAATGGATTCTGCCTGCCTTGCTCTTACAGAGGCTACAGCTAATCTTGAAGCTCATAAGTTTATTGTACCTCAGATTAGTCTTACTCAGGGTGATGCTGTAATCAAGAATAATGCTGTTGTTCAGGTTGATATTGATACGTCAAAGGCAGCACTTGCACTCACTTTAAATGAGGGTGCAATGGTTAAGAGCACAAGTATTACTGTTGACAGTCAGGATGGTGCAGAGACTGTAGTTAACGGAAACAGCATTGAGATAACCAAAATTGCTGATAAGGGAAGTGTTGTTCTTTCTGTACTTGTGGTTGATGATTATGACAGAGAATATACTGCAAATTATACACTCAGCATTATCGATCAGATTATTCCTGTAACCTCACTGGTGCTTACCGCAAACGGTGAAGAAATCAATGGCTCACTTGTTCAGAATAACTGCGGTGCATTATTTAGAAATTATAAAACAATTACTGTTAGTTATATTCCTACCCCTGCTAATGCAAATGCTGTAACAAAGGTTGAATATACATCTTCAGCATCAAGTTATATTGTTGTCGACAAAAACACAGGTGTTGTCAGCCTGACCAGTGCTGGAAAAAGCACTCTGAAATCTTCTATTGCTACAACAATAACTTGTAAGGTAACAAGTGCTGATGGCTCAACAGCAGAAGCTTCCTTCGCACTTACATTAACGAAATAAGGAGGCTGAATAAAATGTTGAATAAAAAAGTAAAAAAGATTTTATCTGTGCTTATGGCAATGGTGCTTTGCTTATCTGTTTTCAGTGCAGCACCATTTGCCTTTGGCGATGATTTGGTTGATATTGGTTCTGCCTTTCCTGACCCTGTGTTCAGACGTATTGTGTCAGAGGTTTATGACAGAAACGGCGATGGTTATTTAAGCGTTGATGAGCGCAGTGCCTCTTATATGAACCTTTCAGGCAGAATTGATATTGATGAAAATGGTGACCCTGTTGAAACAATTGATAATTTGCAGGGCATTGAATATTTCACAAATCTTACAATGCTGAGATGCGGTGGTCTTGGTCTTAATACACTTGATGTTTCAAGACTTATAAATCTGACTTCTCTCACCTGTCAGGGTAATAATTTATCCTCACTGGATTTAAGTTATAATATGGCACTTCTTACAGTTAACTGTTCAGATAATGTTTTAACAAATATTATCCTGCCTATGAGTACAAGCTTTGAAACACTGAACTGCTATGCGAATTCACTGAAAAAGCTTAATCTGTCAGGCGTGCCCGGACTTCAGAGTCTGTATTGTCACCAGAATGAGCTTGATAAGCTTGATTTGTCAAACAATATAAATCTGAGAGAAATAAACTGCCAGCAGAATCATCTGACTACTCTTGATTTAAGCAGAACTGCTCTTGATGGTGTAACTCAGTATGAAATAGGAAAGCAGACAGTTGAAGTTAAAGCAGTTCCCGATGGTAATAAAATTATTGTACCTTTCAGCGGTAAAGGTTTAAATATCAATACAAATTACAAGGGCTGTTCTCTTGATGATTATGAGGATGGTTCGGGCTTCCAGGGTGACCGATTTGTTGCATATGATGTAGCACAGATTAAGGACGGAATAACATATAAATGTTATCCTATGCTTGAAAGCTCTCAGAATATGGATGTAACTATTAATGTTACACGTGATTTTTATCAGGTTTCATTCTTTGCAGATGAAGCAATGGAACAAAGGCTCGGTGTTAATATGGTTGTTGCGGGAGAGTCTGCCAAGGCTTCTCAGATTACCGAAACACCGCAGTGTAAGGTGTTTGATAGCTGGAGCAAGGACATAACCGCAGTTAATGAGGATATGAATGTTTTTGTTATCTGGAAGGATAATCATAGCTATGCACCATATGCAGTTGCGAATGATAATGATACTGTAACAGTGAAATGCAGCAGCTGTGGACACAGCTATAACGTAAGCTTCAGTTCAATAGTTAACAGTAAAACAGGCGATGAAAAATTTGATGTTAATATTGATGTTGTAAATGACGGATATATTAATTCAAAGGATTTTGCACAGCTTTTAAAGGATTTAACTTAAATAAAAGACACCCGCAAAAAATTGCGGGTGTCTTTTAATATAGGTCTTGTTTAATTAAATAAAATCTGTTAATATAGTATTATATAATTCAAGCAATCACAGAGGTGTAATATGGATTTAAAAAGAAGGCTTAATGAAGAAAAAAGCTTTAAAAGAATTTTTATAGCTTCAGCAGTGTTCTATGCTGTGGCATTAGTGCTTATGTTAGTCGGAACTTTCCTTGATCTTGAGATTAACAAGGCTGTTTTTTATCCTGAAAGTATTATAGTAAAAGGTCTTGAGCAGTTCAGTCAGTTTGTTTATTGGGGAATGTGGGGACCGATTTTCACTGTGCTTATTCTGTGCAGGCATGACCTTAATGAATCACTTGAAATTATAGGCAGAGTGATTCCGTTTATAGGTCCTGTGGATAATACTCAGACCAAGGCTTATAAGATATGCAATACAATTTTAAATATTTTTACAGCTATCGTATTTTATGTTCTTTCTGTTATAGGCTGGAAAAAGCTTGTTGAAAACGTGCTTAAAAATATTCTTGCTGATTTAGATATTACTGATATGCCGCAGTGGTTTTATTTTGCCGTATGTGCAGTGCTCAGTGCGGTTGTAATTCTTGCCTGCAGAAAAATTGATAAGGCTAAGCTCAGAAAGCTTGAGGCATTGGCACTTGCGGGCGTGCTTCTTGGTATCTGTTATAAGCTTGTTGAGGAGTGCAAGGAAATTACAGGTCGTGTTCGTTTCCGTGAAATGGTTGCATATTCAAATGGTAAGGTTAACGAAAGAGGTATGAGTGACGGTCAGAATGCTGACCTTACAAGAGAAATGCTAAAATACACTAACTATCATCAGTATACTCCATGGTATAAAAAAGGCGATGATATGATGATTTACAGTCATTCTAATTCATTTCCCAGTGGTCATACAACCTATTGCTTTACAATGTTTTTAACATATCCGCTGTGTCTTGCTTTTGATAAGCTTAAAAAGTTTGCACCGTTTATGTATGCATTCAGTGCAGTTTATGTAATTGTAGTTGCTGTTTCAAGGCTTATGGCAGGTGCTCACTATTTAACAGATGTTGTTGCAGCAGCAGTAATCGGTTACACATTATTCCTTATTGTTAATAAGATTTATAATGTGTTCACTAAAAAAGGTATAATAGGCTAAGAAAAAATTGAAAGAGCAGGTCTTTGACCTGCTCTTAATTTATTCCTTTATTTTTATGCTGTTGCCCGTGTCAATAAGCTCTTTGAAAGTCGGACGTTCGTCAAGTGATTTGTTGGGTGTGTGAAAGGTTAAATAAAGCTTATCATCGGTCCTGAAAATCATTCCGTGTCCGCCGTCATTTGTTATAATCGGAGGCAGATGAACAAATTCACCGTCAAGCTCTCCGTTTGATGATTTTGCAACGCACTGGCAGTACATATGGTTCACAAAGGTTGACCATATCAAAAGCAGTTCACCGCCTGATGTTCTGTACATAAACGGACCGTCAGTTATATAGTGCTCTCCATCAGGCTTTTTGTCAGCCCATTCAGGTGATGAGCCACTGAACATATAAACAGGCTCACCTATGCTGTGTGTTAAATCATCACTCAGTTTAATATAACAAATCGTGCCGTCAATTATCTGAGTGTGCTCGTGACAGAATACAAGATACGGCTCATTTTTCTTATTTATATATAGTGTTCCGTCAAGGCATTCCCATTCGTCAGGTGTAACTGCTCCGTCTGAATGTGGTCTATACTCTCCATCAGGTCTGTCTGATTTAAGAATATATACACCTCTCAGCCCATTTTCTTTGGTAAAGGTTGCAAACATATAATATTCATTGTTATATTTATGTACCTCAGGTGCCCAGTTAACCCCTCTGTTCATACCCCATTTTTCAGAGTCAAAGCATACCTTCGGTTCACTGAAATTGACTAAGTCATTCGTTAAGTAAACATCAAAGCCGCCTACCTTCTTTCCGAAATTGTTTGCTCTTGTGCCGTAAAGATAATAGGAGTCACCTTCCTTTAAAATAAAAGGGTCACGTATATTAATTTCGTTTTGCTTCATTATATCACCTGATTAGTTGAAATTTGTTTTAATTATTTTTTCTGCCAGCTCTTCGGTCGGAAAATCGACATAAATCATACCATAGTAGATTCCTTTTTTCAATGGATATCTCATAAATTCAGGGTTAATGTATTTTGAATTATTATAAGGACCTTTAAGGCCGCCTGCTGTTGAAAGATAGTTGATAACATATGTACCGATGAAATCGGTCATTGAATCAAGAAACGGCATAATACAATCGTGCCAGCGTGGCTCTGGCTTGTATTTATATCTGTCCTGAATAACAAAGCTCATTTCATTTTCACCGCCTGTTTTAAGAGTTAGCGGTTCAGGAACAGGCTTGTCCTGTTCCATCCATCTTGAAAAATCAATACCTGTGTTATTCTGATTGTATTCATTGCTCTGAAGCATTCTGCAGCGGCGAATCAGTATTATTCTTCCGCGGGCTTCTTTCATAAGAGGGCTTCTGTTTTCAGTAAACCACTTTTTTTCATTGCCTTTAATATAACGATGAAACAGAATATCAAAGCAATGCTCCATTTCCTTACCGCTGTCATTTTTAAACTGAAAAACGATTGTTTCACTTGGGTTTTCGTCTAAGAAACGATAGCAATGCTTGAGTACGTCGGATAAATCCATCTGTTTTCCAAAATGATTAGCCGTATTAAAGGCTTTTGCTTTACCATGCACCATACCAAGGCGGTTTCCCCTTGACTGAACTCTGATGTCAAGCCCTCTTATGCCGATGCAAAGCTGTTCATATATATTAAGATTCTGGCATTTTGAAATGTGGAAATACTGAACATATTTTGTTACGCAGTCGTGAGTGCCGACTAAATTAAGTCTGAGCACCTCTGCGTTATCGTCAATATATTTCATCCAGGATTTTAAATTCATATTTATCACCAAAAACACTATAACATTTTTGTGAAATAATATCAATTGAAAATATTAATTTATTATTTTATAATTAACTATATAAATCCATTTTCAGGGGGATGTTATGTTTATATTTTCAACCAAAGGCAAGCTGACGACTGCTAATGACAAAACTAATCTTATTCACAGGTTTGATGTGCCTGCTGATATTGATAAGCTGATAATTAAATACAGCTATTCACCAAAAACATTTGAAAACAGAGAAAAGGCAGTTTCAATAATCCGCGAATGCTTTGATAAATATGATGAAACACTTGTCGGCAAGCCTGCAGATTATCTGCCGATTAAAAATCTGGTAACAATTTCAGTTGATGAAAACGGAAAATACCGCGGTGCTGCTCACAGGCAGGCAAATGAGCAGGAGCATATTTTCAGTGCGGATTATGCTTCACCGGGCTTTGTTAAGGGTAAGCCTGAGGCAGGCGAATGGGATATAATGCTTAATGTTCACTGCATATGCTGTGATGTGGACTATACAATTACTGTTGAAGGAGAGGCTGAGTAAATGAGTTATTTACCATGTGAGCTGCATTGTCATACTTTGCATAGTGACGGAGATTTCACTGTTAAGGAGCTTCAGGAGGCAGCAAGAGAAAATCATCTTTCGCTGATTGCTTTGACGGATCACAACACAATGTCAGGCTGGGATGAGCTGGATGATTCAGTTGTTCCTGCAATAAGGGGTATTGAATGGACTACATATTTCGGTCATATGCTTGTTTTAGGTGCAGGTGAATTTGTAGACTGGCGTGATGCTGTGCCGAATAATATAGATGAGAAGATAAAGCAGATTAAAGCCTGCGGAGGTCTTGTAGGCGTTGCTCATCCTTATCAGATGGGCTCTCCGATTTGTACGGGAGGAAGATGGGAGTTCAATGTCAAGGACTGGAGCAATGTTGATTACATAGAAATCTGGCATGAGGATATGAACAAAATCAGCAGTGAAAATGTAAAATCTGTTGAGCTATGGACTTCACTTCTTGATAAGGGATACAGGCTTGCCGCAAGCTACGGCAGGGACTGGCACAGACCTGAAAACAATGGTCATTATGGATGTACATATATTGATATTGACGGGGCGGTTAATGCTCAGAGTGTACTCAGAGGAATAAGAATGGGAAAAACAGTTGTTTCAACAGGAGCGAAGTTCTTTTTCAGGGTGCACCGACACGGCAATACCTTTGCAATCGGCGACACAGTTAAAAGAGGAAATTATACATTCAGTTTTTTCACTGACATTCATTCACGTGAAAAGGATGCAGGTGAAGAGTCCGTTGTTTACAAAACAATAAAGGTTGTTTCAAACGGCGGCAGAGTTGTTCTTGAAACAAGATATACCGAAAAGCACGTAATGCTAAAAATGGAAAAGGAACACTGGTATCGTGCTGAGCTGTGGGGAACTGTTGACGGTGATGCGGTTCCGCTTGCTATAACGTCGCCTATTTATTGTGAATGATTATGGCAGAATTTGAAAAATTAACACGAATTTAACATAAACTGTATTATAACTTAACTATACATATTTATTATATGAGCTGATTTAAAAAACAAGGGGCGGGAATATGACAATATTTAACATTTTAACCCTTATAGGAGGGCTTGCACTTTTTCTTTTAGGTATGAACACAATGGGTTCAAGCCTTGAGAAAATGAGCGGCGGTAAGCTTGAGGGAATACTCGAAAAAATGACAAACACCAGAATTAAGGGCGTTTTGCTCGGTATGGTTGTTACAGCTATAATTCAGTCGTCAGGTGCGGTTACTGTTATGGTAGTAGGCTTTGTTAACAGCGGTATTATGGAGTTAAGTCAGGTTATTGGTATCGTTATGGGTGCTCACGTGGGTACTACTGTTACTGCGTGGATTTTATCACTTGCAGGCATTGAGGGTACTAATGTTTTCTTAAGCCTTCTGAAGCCAAGCTCATTTGCACCTATTCTTGCGTTTGTGGGCATTATTCTTGTAATGTTCTTTAAGAGTGAAAAGAAAAAGACTGTCGGCTCTATTTTTCTTGGATTTGGTACACTTATGATTGGTATGACAACTATGAGTGACGCGATGGCAGTGCTTAAGGAAATTCCTGAATTTACAAGCATTTTAACTAAATTCTCAAATCCGCTGCTTGGTGTTGCAGCAGGCGCAATTTTAACAGCAGCTATTCAGAGCTCATCTGCATCAGTCGGTATTCTTCAGGCACTTTCAACAACAGGTGCAATCACCGTTGGTGCGGCTTTCCCGATTATTCTTGGTCAGAATATCGGTTCCTGTGTTCCTGTTCTGTTGTCATCAATTGGTACAAATAAAAATGCAAAAAGAACAGCGGGTGTTTATCTTACATTCAGTGTTATAGGTGTTATAGTTGCTATGGCACTTTTCTATGGTTTTGATGCATTGTTTGGTCTGCCATTTATTCAGAATACAGTAAGTCCTATCGGTATTGCCGTTATTCATACTTTGTTTAATGTGTTTGCCACAATAATTCTGTTCCCGTTCGGCAAACAGCTTGAAAAGCTTATGTGCTTAATTATTAAAGATAAGCCTGAGGATAAAAAGTCAGAAACATCTGAGAAGTCAGCAGAAACAGCACTTGTTGATGAAAGATTTATTATTACTCCATCATATGCACTTGATAAAACTAAAGAAAAGTGCGATGAAATGGCGGTACTTGCACAAAAGAATATTCTTTTGTGTCTTGACTTTATCAAAATGTATAACAAAGGCAAGGATGAAAAAATTAAGTCAAACGAAAAGCTTATTGATAATTTTGAGGATGAGCTTGAAACATATCTTGTAAGAATAAGCACAATGAATTTAAGCGTTGATGATTCAATGCGTCTCAGCAAGCTTTCACACGCAATCGGTAACTTTGAGCGTATCGGTGACTATGGCGTTAATATTCTAAAGACCAAGCGTAAAATGCATAAGGACAAAATCCATTTCAGCGAGGATGCTAACAGAGAACTTGACGTTATGGCTCGTGCTGTTAAGGAAATTGTGGAAAATTCAACAACCGCCTTTATCAATGATGATATTGAGCTGGCAAGAACAATCGAGCCGCTTGAGCAGGTTATTAATAACCTTAAGGCTGAACTTCGTGCAAAGCACTCGAAGCGTATGGAAGAGGGAGAGTGCTCTGTTGAAAACGGTATGCTCTTCTTTGATATTGTAAATTCATTTGAACGTATTGCTGACCACTGCTCAAATCTTGCTGTTTGCATTATTGAGCTTTCACAGGGCAGCTATCAGACTCACAGCTATCTTAAAGGTGTCAAAACTTCTGACAATAAAACCTTTATGGAGAATTTTGAGAACTATCTTAATAAATATGCACTGCAGTAAGGTTTTGTGTTATGGAAGAAAAGCAAATTGTTTATATTGTTGAGGATGATACCTCTATCCGTGAGCTTGAAATGTATGCACTGAAAAATGCCGCCTTTGAAGTTTTAGGTTTTGCAGAGGGTACGGAGCTTATGAATGCTATGGAGAGCAGAGTGCCCGACATTATACTTCTTGATATTATGCTGCCTAATGAGGACGGACTTGACATTTTAAAAAGAATAAGAAATTCTGCATTATACTGTAACATTCCCGTTATAATGGTAACTGCAAGAACAAGTGAAATCGACGCAGTCAAGGGCCTTGATATGGGTGCCGATGATTATATTACCAAGCCCTTTGGTGTAATGGAGCTGGTGTCAAGAGTGAAAGCAATACTGCGTCGTCTTGATCGTGGCAAAAAAACAGTTCTGAAATATAAAAGTATTCTGCTTGACGAAAATCGGCATACCGTCCTTGTTGATGGTGCTGAGATTGAGCTTACATATAAGGAATATGAAATTTTAAAGCAGTTAATCAGAAATAAGGACATAGTTCTGTCACGTGACAGACTTATGGAGATTGTGTGGGGCTATAATTTTGAACAGGGCAACAGAACAGTGGATGTTCATATTCAGTCGCTCAGAAAAAAGCTTGGCTCAGCAGGGGAGTATATCAGGACTATCAGAAATGTCGGCTACAAGGTTGGTGATTAAATGACAGGACAAATCCTGAAAAAGCTGCTTGCATTCGGAGCATTTCTGATATTTTTGACTGCATTGCTGGTTTTGCTCATATTCAGACCATATGTTAATTTGTTGAGTACGGAAAAAATAGCTGAGCTTGCTATTGCTGTTGCGGCTGTATTGATTGTTGCGATTATTTGTGCAGTCCTTGTAAGCTTGAGAATAACAAAGAGTATTGTTGAACCGATTGAAAAGCTTGGAAAAGCGCCTGATAACATTGAAGCGTTAAAAAAGTTCCGTGAGCTGCAGCCTTTTGTGTCTGAGCTTAAGGAGCAAAAGAAAAAGCAAAAGGCACTGAGCAAGCAAAAGAAACAATTTACGGCTGATCTTTCGCACGAGCTAAAAACACCGCTGACATCTATTGCGGGATATGCTGAGCTTATTGAATCAGGTATTGCTAAGGAAGAGGATATTAAACCCTTTGCCGCTACAATAAGAAAGCAGGCACTTCGTCTTGTGTCTGTAAGTGAGGACATCATCAAGCTGTCACAGCTTGATGAGAATGACGAGGAGAATACTGTCAGCTTCAGCTCTGTTGATATTTATGAAATAGCAGGCAGATGTGTTGAGGCTTTGTCAATTAATGCACAGCTAAGGGGGATATCACTTTCGCTTCAAGGTGAAAGCGCCTTTGTCGATGGAAATTCATCCCTTCTTGAAGAGCTGATTTATAACCTTTGTGATAATGCTATAAGATATAATAAAGACAACGGCAGTGTTCTTGTCAGCATTTCTGCTGATGAAAAGGGTGTTGCACTGGTTGTTGAGGATACAGGAATAGGTATTGATGAAAAGTATCAGGAGCGTGTTTTTGAGCGCTTTTTCAGAGTGGATAAAAGCAGAAGCAAGGAAACAGGCGGTACAGGGCTGGGACTTGCAATAGTCAAGCATATTGCTCAATTGCACTCTGCCGAGCTGAATGTTGACAGTAAATTAGGCTATGGTACTAAAATATCCATATTTTTTAGCAAATAAAATCAAAAAATCTATTGAAAAATATTGCGTTTTAGTATATTATAGAAAAGTAATATACTATAGAAGTAATACACTGTAAAAAGGGGAATTTATATGAAACGCAAATCAGGACTTAAAACACTTAATATTATTTTATCACTTGTTCTTGTTGTCTGCATTGTTGCAACTGTTGTAATGGTTTCAAAGCCGGTTGCGGTTGAAAATACCACAACTGAGGAAAACACAGGTGATACAGCAGTAATTGAAGCATTTGCAGCAGGTACATACGGCGGAAAAGAGTTTAAAACAATTGAGGATGTTGTTAATTATTACAATGAGTGCTATGCTTACACAAAAACATTAACAGCAGAATATGATGAAAATGGTGAAACAAAAACATATTATAAGCTGGTTGGTGACGAGTATCTTAATGTTTCAAATCTTCTTGTTGAGGGTAAGTCAAACTCAATGATTGATGGTCTTGTTCCCGGTATCGTAGGAGGTATGTTCAAGGGTAATGTAATCGGCTTATCTCCATCAGGAAACCGTGCTCCTGATCTTGATAAAAGAGATGATGACAAGATGGACTGCAGAACTTCTCACTTAACCGCTGATGATGTTCTTGAGGCAAATGTTACTGATAATGGCGATGGCACAATCACTATTGTAATTCAGCCTAAGGCTGCAATTCTTTCAATGCCGGGTCAGGATTCACAGGGTCGTTTCTTCAACTCTCTCGGTGATATTTCATCAACTGTTAGCTCAATCAGTGTTCTTTCATTCTCAAGTGGTACTGTTGATGATAACTTTGTAGTTGATTATAAGGGTGGTACAGGTAAAATTAAAATAAACACATCAACTAATGAGGTTGTTGAGGCTGATTTTGAAATGAAGGTTCATATTGATGTTAGCCATGCAAATGTTGCAGTGCTTAAGGATAAGAGTGCTTCACTCGATATTTCATACACAAACCACTACCCTGCAGATGATACCTATCTTAAGGAAATGAAGGGTATTACAAGAAAGTAAAATCGTTTAATAAAAGGCTGTCTTAATGACAGCCTTTTTTAATATATGTGATATTGAAGGATATGAAAATGATTGAAAAAAGATTGAAAGAGCTTTATAATCGTGCGTTTGAAAGAGGTTACGTAACTTACAGTGAGTTTCTTAATTTAGATGAACAAAGCATACTCGAAAGCAGTTATCTGCCCTGCGTAAAGTTTGGCGGTTATCCGACTGCGGAAAGATTGATTGCAGGTTTCGGTGAAGATGCTGAAGAATCAGATTTCCCTGTTGTACTGCTTCAGATTTCACCAGCAGCAGAAAAGTTTTCAGACGATTTAACACATCGTGACTTTTTAGGCGGACTTATGAATATGGGAATAAAGCGTGAAATGCTTGGCGACATAATTGTGAGCAGTAAAACTGCATACCTTTTCTGCCTTGAACAGATAAAGGATTATATTATACAAAATCTGACACGAATCAAGCATACAACTGTTAAGGTCAGAGAGCTTGATGAATTGCCTGATGGTGCAGTCAATGAGCCACGGAAAACAGAGCTTATTGTTCCTTCGCTCAGAGTTGATGCGGTTATAAGTGCAGTATATAAGCTGTCAAGAAAGGATAGCTGTAATCTTATTAAAAGTGATAAGGTTTTTATTAACAGCAGAGCAATAAAAAATACCTCCTGCCAGATTAAGCAGGAGGACATAATATCTGTTCGTGGAAAAGGTCGGTTTAAATTTGTCTGCGAGCTGAGAACAACAAAAAAAGACAGGCTTGTAATATTACTCAATCTCTATTGAAATAGTCAGCGGGCGGCTGTTCACCATTGTCAAATTTACCATCAAGTGCATCAAGGCAAAGGTCTACAAAATCAGTGTCCATTTCTTCAGGATCCTTAGCAAGCTCCTCATCCATCATCTGGTGTATCTGTGCAACGGTAAACCATTCGCCGTCATCCTTATCAAATACAATGTGTTTAAAAGTTTCAAGATCCATTATTATCACCTTCTAAGATTAATAAAAAAGTGCGTGACAGAGCCACGCACTAAAAACACCGACTCATTGTCGCCAAACAAAGTTAAACAAATTCAATGAAATATTGCTTAAAGCCGGTATTTTTATCAAAAGATAAAAATACTTCATTGAATTTATTATTAACTTTGTTTGGCACATTTATTATAGCATTATACAAATTTATAGTCAATAAAAAGTGCACGGAAAAACCGTGCACTTTTTATTTCAGTTTCTGATACATTTGATAAATGTCATTTTCAGTAAGCGGAATAGGGTTTCTTGTCATAAGCATTGACATACTTTTTTCAGTCAGCTCTTTTATTTGCTCATCTGTTGTACAGCCTATTTCATTCAATGTGGTTTTCATACCCATTCTTTTTTTCATTGCAGATATTTCATCTGCCATTGCATAAGGGTTTTCAAAGCCGCAGTCTTTTGCAAGCGCAGTAATGCGTCCGTCAGTGTCGGCATTGTCAGCATTGAATTTAATGAAATAATCAAGAGTGAAGGCACACGCTTCTCCGTGCGGAACTCCGTAAATATTTGTTAAAGGGAAGGAACAGGCGTGCGAGCCTGTTGTGCGAGGGTGAGAAAATGCAACACCTGCCACAATGGATGCTTCTGCCATTTTTTCTCTTGCTTCTAAGTCACTTGGGTTATTATATGCTTTTTCAAGCCACTCAAAAACAAGTCTTGTACTGTAAATTGAACACGCCGTACATATTGGCTGATTAATTGTTGACCAGTAGCTTTCAACAGCGTGTGCCAAAACATCAAGTCCTGTTGATGCAGTAATCTGCTTTGGTACTGAGAGGGTAAGCTCAGGGTCAATGACTGCAATTTTAGGGTACATTGCAGGGTCGTTCATAGGATTTTTGAGATTAAGCTCAATATCTGTCAGAACAGAAATATTAGTTACCTCGCTTGCTGTTCCAGATGTTGTGGTAACAGCAATCATAGGTATTGCCTCATCGGCACTGACAGCCTTACCGCCTGTGTGATATGAACGAATAACATCATTGCCTTTAGCAATTGCACAGGCAGCCTTGCAGCAGTCCATAGGTGAGCCGCCGCCAAGTGCTATGGCAAAATCCGCATCAAGCTCTCTCATAAGCTCAACACAGTTGTCAACGTTTTCAGTTGTGGGATTCGGGCGGACATCACTGAAAACTCCTTTAATCAGTCCATCACTCATCTTAACAAATTCATCAGCAGTGCCGTTTTTCGCAAAGCTGTTTGAGCAGACAAGAATACCTCTTGTTCCGCCTATTTCGTTTATGTAGTTTTTAATATCTTTTCTTTTGCCGCAGCCGAATATCAGCTTAACAGGCAGCATAAATTCCCATTTCATAATTTTTCACCTCTGTCTAATAGTTTATCATTTTTATGCTTGGTAATCAACAAATTATTGAAAGTCCCCTGTTTTAGGGGGTTGCAACCGTCGGTTGCGTAAAAATAGCAGCAATGTAAAGCGTAGTTTGTAGTAATTTCTCCTGCTATTGGGTAGAATTTGTTTGTAGCTAAGGCAAACAAAATAAAACCAATTAACCATAAAGGAGATATAATTATGAAACAGAATTTAACAGTAACAAAATCAGAGCACTTCGGAATTGCAAGAAAGATTGTATCGAATATGACCTCTGAAAGCTGGGAAACAATCCCACACGCAGTTGTTACATTTGAGCCTGAGGTAAGTGAATTTTTAAAGGTTATTAAAGAAATCAATAAGGACGCCACAAAGGAAACAAAACTGACCCTAAATACAATAATGTTAAAAGTAATTGTTGAGGGACTCAAGGCTTGCCCCATTCTTAATTCACATCTTGATTTCAACAGAAGACTTGTTAGAGGCAATGTAAAGACATTTGAGGAAATCAATATTTCAATGCCGATGATACTCAAAAGCGGAGAAATGATGACAATCAATATGCACAATATGCACAACAAAACAATGTCACAGATGAGGGATGCAATTGCCGAAAGCTCAAGACGTGCAAATAATTCTGATATGAACGAGGTTATGTTTGAGGTATCACTTGATAATACCTTAACAGGTCTTTCACAGGGCAAAATTTTTCAGACTGTTAACCGCCTTATAGGTTCAAAAACAGGAAAGCATAAGGTTAAAACCTTAAAGGGAAAAGCAAAGAAGGAATATTATTCTATTCCTGAAGCAGACAGACTCACCAAGCATGATATTGAGCAGGGCACAATTACAGTGTCAAACCTCGGTTCAATCTGCAGGGATTGGGACGGCGTATGCACACTGCTTGAGATTATTCCGCCGCAGGTTTGTGCAATTGCAATCGGTTCACTTCAGAAGCAGCCTGTAGTTAAAAATGATGAAATTGTTGTTGGCACAAAGCTTCCTCTTACAATTGCTTTTGACCATAGGGCACTTGATATGGGTGATGTTACCCCATTTATCGACAGACTCAATGAGATATTCAGAAATCCTGAAGTTATTAGAGAATGGGTATAAAGTTAAGCGAATTAAAAAGCTCCCGAAGGCATTAAGCCTTATGGGAGCTTTTAGCAATTATAGATTATTTTGATTTTCTTTTCTTAATAAATACAGCTAATCCTGTAGCTGCAGCAGCCAGAACAACTGCGCCTGCTGTGCCGCCTATTACACCCGGCAGGAATTTATTTTTGTATTCATTGTATCCGTGCTTATTCTTATAAGCAGGTTTAACCTCATAGCCGAGGATGTCGTCAGCCTTGAGAATTTCCGTTTCAAAATCAGTTAAATCATTTTCGTGAAGAGTGATTGTTCTTGCACCATGATTCCATCCGTAGCTGTAATATCCTGCCGCAGGGACTGCACAGAGCTTGATTCCGTCAAGCTCACCGAGATAATCATTCGGATGGTCGTGACCGAAGAATGCGCCTATAACATCGCCCTGAGTCTTCCATGTTTCAAACTGGTCATGTTCAACATCGGCAGGACACGGACCCTCTTCAAATGTTCCCTGAAGAATGTCAGATGATGCCTTCCAGTATTTATCTTTGAACATAGCGGTATTGCCGTGAACATAGCCTTCTTTAGACGTGCTTGATGAGTCAGCAAGCTCATAAACCTCAGGTACTGCAATATGCTGGAAAAGTAGGGATGGAAGCGGTGTGCCGTCATTTGCCTCTTTAAGCTCATTTGAGGTTCTAATGTACCAATCTCTCTGGTCAGGCTGAACAAAGCCGTAGCCGTTTTCATAATAAGGGTTTGAGTCCATCATCCAGAGGTTAAATATATCCTTTACGCCTGTGTGGTCTTTGATTAAAAGGTTGTATGTACCGCAGCCTGTCATTTCCTCACCTTCAATTGCTAAGCAAGTCGGAAATTCCTGATAAACAGAAAGCATAAATTCCTTAGCTTCCTCTTCTGTCATACCATTGCTTTCATGGCAAAGACCCTCGTGGTCGTGATTTCCAAAAACAATTGCAAACGGAACATTCCTTTTATCAACAGGCTCAATCAATTTCCGAATCGCAGTAGCTGTTTTATCCTTTGTAACACCCTTCCACCATCCTGCAGTGTTGTCGCCAAGAAAAACAACAAGATCAGGCTGAACACTATCGAGTGTGTTGTTCAGGATATCAAGCATTTCCTTCTGAGGATTGTCAGTATCCTGTGTGTCTGCAATGGCAAGAATTTTAAATTCGCCGTTTTCATTGAATTTCAGCTCCATAGCTGCCTCCTTGTTCTGTGGTATAGGCTCTGCAAATGCTGTTGACGGAATTGCTGCCGAGGCAAGCATAGTGCAACTCATAAGAACAGCCGCTGCCTTTTTTAAGATGTTCATAATTCTCTCCCCCTAAAAGAATATTACCTTATCTATATTCTATATTATTTTCAAATATAAAGCAAGTAGGGCTAAGGATTAATTTTTAGATGTTGAGAAATGGAGCTGAATTTCGCATTTTGCGAGGATTGCTGTACAAATGTACCGCTTCCGAGCAAAAGACGGAAAGCACACAAAAGCCTTGCAATTTGCAAAAACTGCAAGGCTTTTAAATGATTTGTTATAAAGCAGACTGATATGTTTAGCGTTTATGTATTGTGTTATTTTCGTGTGCGGTTCAGCCCGTTTATCAACAAACTAAAAGAGGTGTATTTCTACACCTCTTCGTATAATTAATTCAGAAATTATTTCTTGTCAGCAATTGCAGCCTGTGCAGCAGCAAGACGAGCAATCGGAACTCTGAATGGTGAACATGATACATAGTCAAGACCGATCTTATGGCAGAACTCAACTGATGATGGGTCACCGCCGTGCTCACCGCAGATACCGCAGTGAAGCTCAGGACGAGTTGTCTTACCGTTCTTAACAGCAAGCTCCATAAGCTGACCAACACCTGTCTGATCAAGCTTAGCAAATGGATCGTTCTCGAAAATCTTTACATCATAGTAAGCATCTAAGAACTTACCTGCATCGTCACGGCTGAAGCCGAATGTCATCTGAGTAAGGTCGTTAGTACCGAAGCAGAAGAACTCAGCCTCTGTTGCAATGTCAGCAGCAGTAAGAGCAGCACGAGGAATCTCAATCATAGTACCAGCTTCGT
>DBFOUY010000237.1:0-2872 GCA_048365975.1 Eubacterium sp. | reverse complement strand
GCACCTGAGCCGTTGATAACAGCCTTGCAGTCTGAAAGTGCTTTGCCTGTAAGCTTTGTTGCATTGATAAGCGCGGCAGAAACAACAACCGCTGTGCCGTGCTGGTCATCGTGGAAAATCGGAATATCACATTTAGCCTTGAGCTTTTCCTCAATTTCAAAGCATCTCGGAGCAGCAATGTCCTCAAGGTTAATGCCGCCGAATGAGCCGCTGATGTTATATACTGTTTCAACAAACTCGTCAACGTCCTTTGTGCGCACGCAGAGAGGAAATGCATCAACATCGCCGAACTCCTTGAATAATACGCACTTGCCCTCCATAACAGGCATACCTGCTTCAGGACCGATGTCGCCAAGACCGAGAACAGCAGTTCCGTCTGTGATAACAGCAACTAAATTCCAGCGTCTTGTAAGCTCCCAGCTTTTTTTATAATCTGCCTGAATAGCCACACAAGGCTCAGCAACACCAGGGGTATATGCAAGTGAAAGGCTGTCCTTATCATTAACCTTTGCTCTTGCAGTTACCTCAAGCTTGCCCTGCCATTCGCCATGCAGCTTTAATGATTCTTTACGATAATCCATTTTGTTTTCTCCTTGCTATATGTTTCATAAGTTAAGGGCATTGCACTTGAGGGTGCAGTGCCCTTTTATTTTAATATCTTTCAATATGTGATTTAATATCCTTTTCAGGGTAAGGGGTGTAGTTTTCCTCCCATGGGAAGGTGTAGTCAAGACCGAGCTCGTCACGTACCTCAAGGATTTCCTTCTGCACTGACTCGTTAATCGGAACACCGCTGTCCTTTCTGCTCTGCCAGATTTCATATTCCTTTTCACCTGCAGTGAAAATTCTTTCAGCGTTCGGTGCTTTCTTTGAAGCACGGATTGAGCGGAGAATTTCGCCTGACTTGCTTCTTACAAGCTCCTCACCGAGGAAGTGGTTGGTGTCAATTGCAATGAAGAAATGACCGAGATGATATGGTCTGATATTGCCGTTTTCATCCTTTCCGTCAAGGTCCTTGCCGTAACTGCCGTCCTGAAGAACAGCAGAAAGCAGCTCAATAATCATTGCATAGCCGTAGCCCTTGTAACCGCCAAGCTCCTCGCCGATACCGCCAAGAGCAGTAAGCGCAGCAGAGCCTTCACGGATTCTCTTAAGAGCAACACCTGCATCACCCTCAACAGATTCACCGTCAGAGCCAATAATTGTACCGGGATGAACATCCTCGTTAATTCTTGCGTAATATTCGATTTTACCGTTCTGTGTGATTGATGTTGCACAGTCAAGTATAAAATCAAATTTTTCGTCACTCGGAATACCAACTGTAAGTGGGTTTGTTCCGAACATACCCTCGACACCGAAGGTCGGAGCAACTGAAGGTCTTGCGTTAGTACCTGTAATGCAGATACAGCCCTGCTCAGTAGCCTGAGTTGCATAGTAGCCTGCAATGCCATAGTGGCAGGAGTTACGTACTGCAACCATACCCAAGCCGTATTTTTTAGCCTTGTCAATAGCCATCTGCATTGATTTGTAGCCGATAACCTGACCCATACCGTTGTGACCGTCAACAACAGCAGTTGTTTCGGTTTCCTTAAGAATTTCAAATTCAGTTACAGGATTCTGAATACCTGCCTTGATTCTGTCAAGATAAATAGGCTTGAATCTGTTGCAGCCGTGGCTTTCGATACCGCGCTTGTCTGACTCAAGCAAAACATCTGTGCAGATTTCTGCGTCCTCTCTCGGGATACCATAGCCGACAAATGCGTCTGTTACAAAATCAGTTATTAATCCCCAGGGACATACTACCTTACCCATAATGAAAATCTCCTTAATTTAATTATCTTTCCCAGTTGCGTGAGCGTTCAACAGCACGCTTCCAGTCAGAATACTTTTTATTTCTTGCTGATGCCTCCATTGAAGGAATGAAGATTTTATCAACCTCTCTGTTAGCCTCAATTTCGTCTGTGCTTTCCCATACACCTGTTGCAAGTCCTGCACAGTATGCAGCACCTAATGCAGTAGTTTCAACATTCTTAGGTCTGTTAACCTTAACGCCTGTCATATCTGCCTGAATCTGCATCATAATGTCTGATACAGATGCACCGCCGTCAACTCTCAGGTCTTTAATCAGAATATCGGAGTCACTCATCATTGACTCAAGCAAATCAGTCATCTGGTAGGTTATGCTTTCAAGAACGGCACGGCAAATGTGCTTTCTGTTAATACCTCTTGTAAGACCTATCATAATACCCCTTGCATACATATCCCAGTAGGGAGCACCGAGTCCTGTGAAGGCAGGAACAAAATAAAGACCGTTTGAATCCTCAACCTCAGAAGCCAGCTCGTCACACTCAGGTGCTGAGTGAATAAGCTCAACCTCGTCCCTGAGCCATTTAATAACAGAGCCTGCGTTGAAAGCAGAGCCTTCAAGTGAATATGTGATTTTATCACCTATGCCCCAGGCAATGCCTGACAGCAGGTTGGAACGGCTGTTAACTCGCTTTTCGCCTGTGTTCATCAGCAAAAAGCAGCCTGTGCCGTAGGTGTTTTTAGCCTGACCTACCTCAAAGCAGCCCTGACCGAATAATGCACCCGGCTGATCGCCGATAGCACCTGCAATCGGAACACCTGCAATATCCTCTATTCCTGTGATTTTTGCAACCTCGCCGTAAACACAGCTTGATGGCTTAACCTCAGGCAGCATACTCATAGGTATGCCCAGCTTTTCGCAAAGGAAAGGGTCCCACTGCAGCTTGTCAACATCAAAAAGCATTGTTCTGCAGGCATTTGAGTAGTCGGTAACGTGAACCTTGCCGTTTGTTAAATTCCATATGAGCCAGGTGTCGACTGTTCCGAACAGAAGCTCGCCGTTTTC
>DBFOUY010000236.1:0-8284 GCA_048365975.1 Eubacterium sp. | reverse complement strand
CAGCTCCTTAATGTGATGCACATTAGCTCTGCTGTATTTTGCACGTCCGACCTGCCTTGGCTTTTCACTTTCTTTACAAAGCAGAGTGAGCCTTCCCTCTCTCCTGCACTGCTGACATTCCCAGTGCTGTTCATTTAGCACATCAAGTCTTTTAGCTTTCCATATTGCACTATGATAAAAAGCGTTAATTTCTTTATCTGTCATATCTTCTAAATTTTATTGTAGCAGAAAAAAAGGGACTTTATGGGCAACTTTCAATGTAGCGCTTTATTTTTCTTTCCACTGTCTTTCTATCGCAATGAAATTCTCTGCCGATTTTTATGTAGGTTTCGCCCAAAATAAAATGCTTCATTGCCATTGCTCTGATTTCTATGTCACTTATAGAATTGATGTATGTTTCAATTTTCCAAGTTTCAGAGGCAGAAAATCTTGTTATGTCATTGTTTAAGCCTTCAGAATTTGCAAGGACTTTTTTATATGTCCTATATCTTTTCAATCTCTCATATGTCATAATTTTCGCCCCTTAATCAATAATCTTCTGTTTCATCAGTCTATAACTCTGATAGCGGAAAGAGAGGCGATTTTCAACAACCTCAATATAACCGTTATCTAAGCTGTCATAGTCAATCTCATAGCCTGCCTCTTCCTCAGGAATATCATCCCAGTCAGGACCATCAAGCACTGTGATTGTCGGCTCAGGTCTGAACAGATTGCCTCTGCTGCTGCCGATTTCGCCTTTTGGTCTGAACTCACCTTTTTCCATATCATAAACACGTTTAACAAAGTATTCACCGATAGTGTGATATTCTCTATCATCAAGCGGAATAATTTTAGGTCTACCGTATTTCCACTTAGGCATATCTTTTATGTTCATACCGTCATTATTGAAAAGTATATGAAAATGAGGTCTTACTCCTTCATGCTCAAATACATAGAGATATTTAAAATCAAGACCAGCCTTTTTATATGCTTCTCTCATTTTTCTTCTAAATTTAGCCCAGAGCTTTTTGCATTCTTCTTTTGACGGTGGAATAGTACCTCGTTCAAATGTGTATGTAATGAAATAATCATTCTCACTGAAATTCGCATTTGCCAGAATTGCATATCTTTTCATTGCATTTCTGTCATTCACCCACTGCTGAATTTCGCTTGTTTTGTTTTCTGACTCTTTTTTGATAATATGGGCAACCTCTTTTTTTACTCCATATCGAGATGCATATTTCCTTTCTATGAATTTCATATTCCCAAGGTCATATTCTTTTTTTATCCAAGGCATTTTTTATTCTCCTTATTAATAAACTTGGTCGTTATTTTATTACTTGTATCAAGTCTCAAATCAGAGCCGAAGCTCTGATTATTTTTGACGAATTGTTATATATAATAGTAATTAATATATAGATAAATATTTATTGTTAGAAAATAACACAGATATTAAGAATACCTGCTGCACAATCTTTTTATGCATTATGTAATTCCTCTACATAGCAAAAAGATTGAGATGGGCGAGATAACGGTTTGCAAGTGTATTCTCTGTTATCTCTGCACACAGAACAGTCTGTTCCTTTCGGTTGTTTGCAAGCAGCAAAGAACTCACTCAACTCTCTCGGCTTGTCATAGAGTTTTGCATCGGTGATGTGCCAGCCGTATAATGTTTTGCCTTTTCCGTATTCCCACAACTGTTCTTGCGTTAAACAAGTCAATAGTAAATCATCATCTGAAATGTCATAAGATTTCGTGTATTCATTCTCAAAAGGGATTTCAACAATTTCATCAACAACAAGCTCACCGATTACTTTGCCGTTCATAATATGCTTGAAACCTGTTCTATCAGATCTCCACCAAATTCTTTTTGGTGAAATATCAATGTTGTCTTTAGTACAATACACATAACACTTAAAAGGTGTTTTCAATTTCGGCTTGCTCTTTCTGACCTCAATCGTCTTTTCACCTCTGAATATCTTTTCGCACCATTCAGGGTGTATCGGTAATAATATTGATTTACTCATTCTGTTTATCCTTTCTTTTATTCTTGAAATATTCTCTGTTGGCTGATCTGAACATCATCATAAGAGTTACCGCAAATGGATATTTTCTGTCTGCCCTTACAGCCTTTTTAGTAAGATGTATTACCCCCAAAGCATTAAGAGTATAAACACCTACTGTGAACGGAATATAACTTTTGACCTCTTCGTATGTATCCACAGTCATAACATAATAGTTAAAATCGCCATAAAAATTATGACCATTCTTTGATTTGAAATCATCAACACAAGACTTTATCTCATAGCAATAGAAATCACCTTTTTCAATTCCTGATATACTGTTATTAATTGGCTTGAACAGCATATAATCAACTCTCGTTTGATGACCTGTTGCATAATCGAATGTGACCTCTTTTGAAAGATAAATCCTTGTGTCAAGATTAGGGTTAAGATAATGTTCAAGTGCATCTGATATGACTTTTGTTGTTTCTTTTCTATTCATTAGAACGCTCCTTCCACTCAACGAGGATGTCAACATACTCGCTGTATTTATGCGGTCTTATAGGTCTTTCAAAAGGTGGTGTGCTGAAATGAAGCAGTAAGCACTCGCCTATGTTTTTGTAATTTTCTACAAACTCATAACCTACAAGCTCGCCGTTTCTTATCCGCTTTTTAATTGTGTTGTGATATGGGTACATTACTCAGTACACTCCTTCAACGCCTGTAGAGCTGCTTCTTTGGTGAGGAATACTGTTTTGCCGATATTATCAACTGTAAATATTTTCTCATCAAGAAATTCAGCATAATAAATATCAAGTGCTGTTGCAAAAAAACGTATACACTCATTGTCAATATGAATATCTTCAACATCATAAGGTATAATTTGATTTACTGTATCACAATGAATGTAAACTTTATCCCCAACCTTGCACGGCAGGTCAAGCAATAAGCCTTGTTCCTCTTTGTCCTCATACTGCTTCAAACGTTCTCTCAGTTCTGCTGCCTGAGTGCAAGCCGAATACATAAGGCCATAAGGACACATCTGACAATCACCGCAACCTAATTCCATAATATCTTCAGCAGAATAATTGCACTTGCATTTTTCTGATATGTATTCGCAAAGGTCCACATTTTTTCTGGCGTCCTCAGTAAAGCGTATTACTGCTCTGCTGTCCTTTGCGTAAATATTGTTAAGCATACCCTCAGTGCATCCGCTCGGATTATCTGTTGTTAAGCGTTTATTGTTCATTAGATAACTCCTTTAATTGTTTAATGCGTTTCTCAGCAGTATCTATATTGTAGAACTGATTTGTTATATCTATAAATGGTAATCCTGACTTTGAGGTATCAATATACACAACTGCTATCTTGCCATTCTTGGATGCAGATTTACGATTGAATTTACAATCTGCTGTGAGTTCCTGCTCCACCATTGCAACGAAAGGTAATTCAAGCACAAGGCTTTTGTCTTTGAAACACTCACATTTTTCAGCACAATTGCAAAATGTATAATATTTTACTGTCGCATATTTAGGTGGTGTTAACCTGCACACTTCCCAATGCAAACAGTGTTTTTCACAAGTCATCAATCATCACTCCAATCTATTGCCTGTCCGCAATTACGGCAATAATCATCATCCCAATTATTACCTTCAATATCTTCAGTACCGCAATTACAGCAAGGGCAAAAATAAATGCCAGTGTATTCATCAACTACAGGCTTTTTCGGTATCTGCTTTTCAAGGGCTGTTTTAATAAATAAAATTTCTTTGTTACTTAATCTATCATCAAAAATAAATTTTTCGCAAAATCCAATCACTTCCTGTGGTGTCATTCTGCTACCTCCTTCAGAATTCTTTGAATATCAGAATTTGCATCAGTTGCCTCAACTATGTATTCTCCGCTGTCAATAACAGTTTTGAAATATTCTTTAATTCTCTTACTGCACTCTGAATAAGAAATTAAATCTGACTTATCTTTGAAACATTCACATTTTTCTGCGCAGTTGCAAAAGGTATAATACTTTGCTGTCGCATATTCAGGTGGTGTTAACCTGCACACTTCCCAATGCAAACAATGTTTTTCACAAGTCATCAGTCATCACTCCAATCTATCGCCTGTCCGCAGTTAGGACAGAAATCATATTCATCATGATCAACCTCATATGAATGATTGCAATTTGGACAATACCAGGTGTCATAGATAAGATTTCCATTATCGTCATATCCGTCACCTTCATAAGTAGGCTTTTTCGGTATCTGCTTTTCAAGGGCTTCAATAGAAATATTACAAACATTAAGTAACTGTTTATCCCTTGTAAATTTACATCCTGCTATCGTTTCTTTCAAAAATTTAATTGCTTCCTGTTGTGTCATATTATTCCTGCTTTCTGTTATTTTTCGCATTTTACAATTAATTTATTTCCTAAGCCGCAGAAGATGCACTGAGGATTACCGTTATTTTTAGAAAAGCCGAATGAGCTACATAATAAACAAGGCTTGTCCTTTGTGCATACAGGTTTTATGCTCAGTACTTTTTTACCTTTTAGTTTCATATCACACCTCATTGCCCCAACAGTCCCACCCGTCAGCTTGCTGTCTTGCAAACAGTTCTATTCTCGGAAGATCGCCAACGAGTTCAACAATTCTTTCACGTGTTTCACATGGCTTTTTGCTGTGTTCTTCAATATGGCTGATAATTACCTGATGAACAGATGCCGATTGCCTTTTAGGCTTTCCCTTAGTTGCAATGATACATATTTCAGCGTTTGCCCTTGTCCAGAAGCCCATACCCCAAAAAAGCGAATCACTCTTTTTATTCTGCTTCACCCAGACAAATGCTGTTGTCTTATATGTAAATCCCCATGCATTTAAGACCTGAAACGCATATTCCAAATTTGGAAATGTTGCCCACATAAATAATGCACAATTATCAGCAGCAATTTTGTTAACAGGTAATTTGCATATATCATTAACAGACATTGTATTATAATGAGCTTCGGCGGAACGACCTTTGCCCTTTGATGAATAGGTTTTATAACTCCATGGTGGATCAGCATAAATTATGCTGTACTTTTTGTCTGTGTTGAATATATCTGTTTTCATTTATGCCTCCTCTATCCCCCACTGTTCAGCCATTGCTTTGGCTATGCCAGGAAATGTTTTACTTCTAACATTACTACCATGATTTTTCATTTCCCAGCATATGCTTTTTACTTTTCCGTTTTTCGTGATATACTTTTCAAGTTTCGGTCTTGTCAAATCATTTACTCTTTGAAGCATAGGTAAACCTTTAAGCCATAAACAAGTACGTTTTGTATTATAGTTCTCAAAATCATTTTCACTTTTCGCAAAATAATACGGTTCAATTATTTGGTCTGGCTTTCTGAATGCTTTGCTCATAAAGCCGACAGGATTTTCAACTGCTATTCTGTCACAATCTGCAAGAGCAAACCTCATAAAAAACACTGCCGCCAACGCTCTGTTTTCCCAACGTAACACAACTTTTTCGGCAGATGTGCACCTTAAAGAAAAATGTCTTGTTGCACAGTTTGTTAAATATGTACAAGGTGGAAAAGCAATTATCATATCCCATCTGTCTGAAACAGTATGTAATTCACTATCACATGTTTCAAACTCACAATTGCCGTTAAGCAACGGAATCACATTCTGTTTGATGTGCCACTCAGGATGTCCGCCTGAGCAGTCGATAATATCGCAGCTGTATGCCTCGTGTCCTTTTTCTCTGAACGCTGTACACACCCTTTGACTTTCTTCACAGGCTACTAAGATTTTCATCCCTATGCCTCGCTTTCAAGCCACTTTGCATATTTATCTCTGCAAGTTGAAGGTCTGTCATCAAGCAGAAGGCACTCTTGTGTATCACCCTGCATTTGACTGAAAGGACATATATCACAATCACCGCCTACAAATTCATCAATCTTTCCTGCGAAATCCCAAGCATCCAAATCCTTGAGTTTATCAAAATTTGTCTTTTGCTTTAAGAGTGATGTTTTATTTTCTTTCTTCTGCACACAGCCGTTTTTAAGTCCTGAGCACATTTTATTTCCTCCTTAACTGACCGATGTCTGCCGACCTGAAAAAGTGAGCATAACTGCTGACACCATCACAGTTAAAAAAATCCTTGTCTGATGATTAGAACGCATAATCCATAAGTCCGTTGGTGTAAAAATACTATTAATCAGATCAGTCAGCACATCGCTTTTATTTAGTTTTCTTAATACACATTTGCAGCAAAGCAGGTAAGACTGATTATCAGTCCACCTGCTGCTATTAATATCTGAACTATTTTTGTCATGCTATATCCTCCTGTTTATCAGGCAGGCTGCCATGTATCATTACATACTCATAAGCTGCACCATATTTCTGTGCTTCCAGTACCGCTAACTTTTGAAAATACTTGCTATTAAGCATTTTTTCTTCAAATTCACGTCTGTAATCATCGAGAAAAGGTGAGTGCCTGCCAATACCCTTAGCTTTTTGAAAATCCTCATATTTCTTACCGACTGCAGGATGATTAACATTCAGCTTAAATCCATAAGGATTATTAAATGCATATATTGAGATTACAGCTTTTTCCTGCTGCTTGCACAACGCTCTCATCTGCTCCCATTTTTCTATATAATCCATAATCAGCCTCCGTAATTAAAGCCCCTGAAATTCTCTCTGTACCATTTCATCAGCAAATTGAAATGGCTGCGGATATTTGGCTTTGTCTTAATAATGAAATCTGCAAGCAGTTCTATATAATGATTAAACAGACGATAATCGTCAACTGTTTCAAGAAACATATCTTCCTGAACTCTTGAAAGAAGCACTACACCTTTACCGAGCTTACCCTCATAAAACCTTGGCTTGAAGTCCTCTTCCTCATATTCGTCCCAGTCAAAGTCAGGATACTTTTCTCTGAGCAAATCAATATTTTCGTATGTGATTTCTATATCTTTTTCAGGCTTAGACTTATTTTTTCTGTACCAGTTGGCAACCGCACCCTTCCAGCTTGTCATAGGCTTTAATGTTTTGCCGACCTTCCATCCTACAGAATTAAAGTAATCAATAAATTCCTGTGCATCAATAACATAGCCCTTTTCAAAGCAATAATTATTGATTTCATCAACAGTGGGCTTTTGAAAACGTTTAGTCCTATTGCTTTGCTTTTTAGTTTTCCAAGGAAGGTAGTCAGGAAACTTGTGTGTTTCCTTGGTCACCACTGCAATTTGGTCGCCGTACTCATAAGTACACTTTATTTTGAATGTGGGCTTTGCTTCAAATTTCTGACATTCAACAACTTTTCTTGTAATATCATCAAGTGTTTTACAGTCATCAGGCACTTTGCAATCAGCTACTGAGCACACCTCACATAAATCGTTATACATTTTTTCACACATATTTAATTTCCCTTCTTGACAAAGTTAAATCTATGCGATACAATCAAATTGTGAGTTTGGTGTGTCGCATAGATACATCCCGGCAGTCGGCTTTTGCTGACTGCTTTTTTCATTTTATTAACCCCTGAGCTGAAAGCTCTGCAAAGGCTGCACTTATCTCATCAGTTGCCTGCTGCTTGTCCGCATCATATTTATGGCGGAATATGTATTCCTCAGCCTTAAGCTCTTCTCGCTCTTCCTGTCTGAATACTATGTAGCCTATGCCCATACAGCTAAACAGGAGTGTTGCTATTATTAACAGTTCCATTTTTCACCTCAGTTTCTGAATGCGTTTAAAAGGTTGTCCTTCTGCACAACAAAGCTTTTGCCTGATGCTATGAGTTCAACTCCCCTGTTTCTCAGAGTGTTTATAGCTGAGGGCTTTTCACAATGTAATGCTTCTGCAACTTCATCCATAGTATAGAAATTGCTGTTAAGCTCCTGACGTCTTAGCTGAGACTGTAAACATTCAAGCTCACTGCGGTTTGCCTTGAGCGTATCACCCAGTATGAGGAGTTTGTCAACAAGCTGAGTGAGCTTAGTTACATCACTCTGCACCTCATCAATTGAATTGAAATTGATTATTTTGCTATCAGTTGCCATATTATGACCTCCCTTCTGATTTATTTTATTTACCAACCCTAAACAAAACAGCAGGGCTTTATAGGCACAAGCTGCAGCACCCATTTTAAGAGAATTGAAAACAGTACTTTTATATAACAGATGCGAGCCACTGCATCTGAATAACCTATTGCTCGGTAGGTCAGCTTTGTCCTGCTGCTTTGCTTAGGGTTGGTGGAACGTTATGATTAGTTTAGTTTTTCTAAACTTTTATGGTAAAAAAATATAATGGAAT